>JAGBXB010000101.1 GCA_017629515.1 Lentisphaeria bacterium
AAAAAAAAGCGTATTCATGCACTTGGCAATCCTACGCTTTCAAAGGACTTTATACTGTCAATGATCAGGAAACTTTTGTCACTTTTCCGCTGCGGATGCAGGCAGTACAAACTTTTTTACGGCAGATGGTGCCATTGTCATTGACTTTCACGGTCTGGATGTTGGGTTCAAAAACACGGGGGGTTACTTTCACCACGTGCATACCGATACCGCCTTTTTTCTTGGCAAGACCGCGACGGATGATCCGTGCGCCATAGGCTTTCTTTTTGCCGCAGATTTCGCATACATTACTCATTAGGTCACCTCTTTTTTATCTTTAACTGTTAAAATTGATTTGCTTTTATAATCGTAGGCAATTAATATAATGCCCTTTTCAAAAAAATCAAGTCCGTGGAAAAATATTCCCGAAAAAAATTATTTTTCCCTTGCCAAATCTCCTGTTATGCAGTAAATTGTCGTTACAACAGATAATATATCACACAAGGAAAACTAATGCAAAAAAAATTTTTTCTTTCTGCCTGCTTTTACGGAATATTTTTCTGTATGACTTTTTTTCTTTCCTCCTGCACCCTGCTGGATATGATGAAAGACTCCTGGCGTGAAAATGATCCTGTTCCCGTTACCCCCCCCTATGCAACAAATTTGGATACAACTCTTTCTTCTCCTCATTTCCAGGCGGAGATCACTGACCGTATGGTTACAGATCTTTCCATGCTTCTTGTGATGAATTCTCTTTCCGGTTCTTCTGTTTCCGGCATCCGCACAGAAAAAAATGATACCGCAGAAAATCCCGGAGAAAACAGGAATGTTTCAAAATGGAGCAAGGAAGTATTCCTGAAACTGCTGCACTCCCACCTGCTTCTTTTTTCCCCCTCCTCCCCAAATTATCTGAAAAGTAACATTTCCGGTCAAAAGTGGAATATTTCCTTTTTCTCGAAAGATAAAGAACTATTCACTTGTTCCATCCCTCTTGCTGCCCCTTCCCCGCCCGGGAAAAAATAATTCCCCCCACAGGTAATTTCAAAAGTCCCCAAAAGTCTGAAAAGTTATCGACTTTGTTTCGGATGACTTTGTTCATTACCTCATTGAAAAAAAGAAAAATATCCATCCCATTTCTTGACTTTTTTTGTTTTGTTGCTATATTTCTATTGCTAAACAAATAACTAAACAAAAAAAATATCCGGGGAAAAAATGGAAAAATATGATGTAGTCATTATCGGTGCCGGGGTGACAGGACTTGCCACAGCCTATACATTATCCAGGTACAAACTCAAAGTCCTTGTACTGGAAAAAAATATTGATGCAGCGTTCGGCGTGACCAAAGCAAATTCCGGGATCGTTCACGGCGGCTTTCACTATCCTCTTACCACATTGAAAGGCCGTCTGGAAATAGAGGGGAATCAACTTTTCAGCCAATACCATAAGGATCTGCATTTTCCTTTCAAAAGATGCGGGATCATCCTTGCCGCCTTTACAGAAGAAGAACTGCTGAAAGTAAAAGAGTTATATGAAAGAGGAAAAAAGAACCGTGTTCCGGGGATAGAATTATGCAGCAGGGAAAGGATCCTGAAACTGGAAGAGAAACTTTCCGGAAATGTTCTCGGCGGGCTTTATGCTCCGGAGGGGGGAGTACTTGAACCATATAAATATGCCTTTGCTCTTGCAGAGATCTCGCAGAAAAACGGTGTAAAGATCCTCTATGAAAAGGAAGTAACTTCCGGCACATGGAAGGATTCAAGCTGGGAAATTTCCACAGCAGAAGGCAATATATATAAAAGCAGATACGTCGTCAATGCCGCCGGGCTGTATGCTGATAAAATATCCGCCCTTTTCGGAGGGGAGGAATTTTCCATCCATCCCCGGAAAGGGGAGGAATATCTTCTTGACCGTCTCTCCCCTGCCCGTCCCTCCAAAGTTATTTTTCCCGTCCCTACCACTCACAGCACAGGGGGTCTTGTCATCCCCACCTGCGACGGCACGACGATGGTGGGCCCCACCGCAGAGGTGCTAGAAGATAAAGAGGAAAAAACTACAACAGAAATCAATAGAAACAACATTTTTGCTCTGGCAAAAAACATGGTACCTTCTGTAAGCGAAAAGGATCTCATCACCGCCTTTTCCGGTTCCCGTCCGGCAATGGAGGGGGAAGATTTTTATATTGCCCCCTCTAAAAAAGTTCCGGCATTCATTCAGGCAGCAGGGATCCAGTCCCCGGGACTTACCGCCTCCCCTGCCATAGGGAAATATATAGGGGTTCTTCTGGAAAAAGAGGGACTTACTCTTGAAGAAGATCCTTCTTTCATTCCCTCTCTGCCTTATCAGAAACCTCTGTGGGAAATGACAAAAGAAGAAGCGGATGCCATGCACAAAAAAGATCCCGCGTGGACAAATATCATCTGCCGGTGCGAAAAAATTTCCGAAGGGGAAATCGTGGACGCCATCCGGAAAGGTCATACCACTCTTGACGGGATAAAATTATATACGAGAAGCGGTATGGGCAGATGTCAGGGCGGTTTCTGTTCCGGCAGGATCCTGGAGATCCTTGCCAGAGAAACGGGAAAAAATTACGCTTCCTTTACCAAACGGGGGGACAATAGTTTCCTTACGGCGGGCGATCTTACAGGAGAAAAATAAAATGAATACTTTATATTATGATTGTGCCGTCATTGGAGCAGGTGCCGCAGGTCTCTGTGCCGGGGCGGCAGCAGCCGGACAGAATTTGAAAACCATTATCATTGACCGGGAAAGCCACCCGGGAGGCGTCCTTTTGCAATGTATCCACAATGGCTTCGGACTCCACTATTTCAAAGAACAGCTTACCGGGCCGGAATATGCGGAAAAAGTAACAGAAAATGCCGTTAAAGCCGGAGCAGACCTTCTTATGGATTCCACGGTCATAGAGATCAAAGACGGGGGAAAGGAAAAGATCCTTACCATCTATTCCGGCAAAGATGGAGTAACTCTCCTGCATGCAAAAGCCGTCATTCTTGCTATGGGCTGCCGGGAACGCTGCCGGGGCAATCTGGGGATCCCGGGAGACAGAACAAGCGGGGTCTATACAGCAGGAGCCGCCCAGAAACTTCTGAATATACATGGAGTTCTCCCCGGCAAAACAGCCGTGATCGCAGGAAGCGGGGATATCGGATTGATCATGGCACGCCGTCTTTCCTGGTGCGGAGTAAAGGTAAAAATGGTTACGGAGATCATGCCCTTTCCGGCGGGATTAAGCAGGAATATAGCCCAATGTCTGGAAGATTTTTCCATTCCCCTGCGCCTTTCCACTTCTCTGACGGGCATCTACGGAAAAGACAGGGTGGAATATGTAACCATTGCTCCTGTTATTGACGGGAAAGTCGATCACAGTAAAGAAGAAAAGATCTTTTGTGATACCGTTCTTTTTTCCGTGGGACTCATTCCGGAAAATGAACTTTCCAAAGCCTGCGGGATAAAAATGCACCCGGTGACCAATGGCCCTGTCACCGACAGCAGTTCCATGACAAATATTCCGGGAATTTTTGCCTGTGGAAATGTTCTGCATGTGCATGATCTTGTGGATTTTGTCTCCCTTGAAGCGGAAAAAGCCGCGGAAAACTGTGTAAAATATGTCAGAAATCTTCATAAGGGAAAAGGGGAGGATTTCAGAGAGGATATACCGGTAACAGCAGAAGGGGCATTGCGTTATATCCTGCCCGTCTCCTGTAAAAAAGGAGAGGAAGCTTCTTTCTATATGAGGAGCAGTTCTGTATTGAGAAAAGCCCGCCTGACCGTCTCCTGCAAAGGGGATATTCTTGCGGAAAAATCCCTTTCTTATGTCAAACCTGCGGAAATGATCGCTTTTACCCTCCCGGCAGAAAAAACCGGAAATCTTCCCCCCGGCAGTACAATAAGTTTTTCCCTTATTCCGGTAAATGAAGAAGAAAAGGAGAATGAAAATGGAAAAAGAAAATAAAGTCATACGCGATATGGTCTGCATCATGTGTCCCGCCTCCTGTCATCTGGAAGTAAGAGAGGGGGCGGAAAAAGGGGAATACGATATTCATGGCAATCAATGCCCCGGCGGAAAAAAATATGCACTCAACGAAATGTGCGCTCCCAAAAGGATCGTAACGGCAGTGGTTTCTTCCGATTCAAAATGTATTGCATGTATTCCGGTGAAAACGGATCAGAGTCTGCCCATGGAATTGATCGAACCGCTTTTACAGGAACTTTATCAAATGAAAATCTCCGTCCCTGTCCGGAGCGGAGACATACTCATAAAAAATTACAAAAATACCGGGGTCGACATCGTCATAACAAGAAGCGTGGAAAAGTAATTATACCTCTCACTTGATGAACATATCCGCCTGATGCAAATAACAGAGGAAATCCTCTCCGGTCTGATCGTGTACCCCAGTGCGGTAATGGAAAGAAATATCCCCATAGATACACTCATCAGCAGAAAGCATCTCTTTTTCCACCTTGAAACCCTTTGAACCGAAAAGTTCATAAACAGGAGAAGCCGCTTTACAGGCAAGATATTCCCCTTTCGGATCTGCATACGGGTCTTCCGTAGCCGTTCCCACCGCAAGAGGACGGGGGGCGATCAAAGCAAGGAGTTCATGCTGGTCTATGGGCAGCAGTTCTTCTTTATTGATAAAATCCGCCGTTCTGTTGATAAACCAGCAAGCGGTTTTGCCCTCCTGCCTTTCATAGAATCTGTGCTGGGAGAGATTTTCCCCGACTTTCCTTTTATGCAGACAGCCTCCCCCGCAGCCGGAATCATTGGAAACGACCATGGCAAAGCGTTTATCCAGTGCACCCGCCCACAAAGAAGTTTTCCCCAGCCGGGAATGCCCGTGAAGGATGACTTTGTTCCGGTCGATCTCCGGAATGCTTTCCAAACAATCCATCCCTCTGGAAAGTCCCCACGCCCACGCGCCGATGACAGAATATTTTTCCCGGATGGAATCATATTCACAAGGCTCAAAAAAGAGTTTGAAAATACTGTAAGGCTCAGAAAACATCCGGTCAAAATATATATCATGGTAGCAGATGGTTGCAGAAGCATAGCCTCTTTCCATAAGCATTTTATGCTGCCAGCGCTCTACTTGTGCGCCTCGATCGGCACAAACAAGAGTTCCTTCCGGACTTTTTCCGGTACAAAGGACATCTTCTTCAAAAGTTGTAGCGTGATTTCCTTTGAAATTCAACCCCAGAAATGCAGGAACTTTCCCTTTTGCGGAAGAGGGGATATATACAAGCATGATGAAAGAATGACTTTTCCCGTTCTGCATGGAACACTTGATCTCTATTTCCCGGCGTACGGCAAGACCATCCAGCGCATCCTTTTTTTCTGCAAGGAGTTTGAATTCCAGTTTATCCGGACGGGGCAGTTCCTCGCCGTATTCAATGTCCTTGAATAACTGCAAAATCTCTTTTCTGCGGAAATTCATCCAGTCAAGGGGAGATTCCACTTTGGTTCCGTCCTCATTTTTCAGAGGGTCAGGCAGAATATAGGATGCGGCAAATTCTTCTTCAAGAGGATAAGGTTTACTTTCAGGAAACATAAAATTTTCTCCGGATAATAGGGATTATTGTAAAAATCATTCACTTTGAATGGGTTGTCCGAACCCTTCCTGACCGCCATATTTCCGGGGAACGAGCCAGGGACGCAGATCCAGAGAAGGTTCTTTATAAAGGATATATTCCAACATCCTTTTATTGATATTTTTCGCTTCCATGATCTTTGCCAGAAGCTGCTGTAAGGAAAAAATGGCATTACTGTCTTTCTGCATCTGCGCCAAAACCAGCATTTTACATACCGGTACAACAGCCAGTGGCCAGTTCCGGGCTTCTTTTTTATATTCGGAGAAAGCCTCATCATATTTTTTCAATAAACTATACGCATCCCCCCTGAAAAGATGGATATTCCCATATTCAGGAGTGTGCATTTTCTGCATGACATCCGTAATTTCCAGAGTGAGAAGCGGGTCATTAAGGATCATTCGGGAAAAACTTAAAAGCGCATAATTCTGTGTGTACCCCTCGGGATAGACTTTCAGGATATTTCTTACTCTTTCCCTGCTTGCCTGGGGAGTAAATTTTTTTGTCATAAGAGCCTGCACACCGCAGGAAGCGTATGTACTTCTGCAAACCATACTGCAGGCAAGAAGAAGCAGAATCCCTCCGCAGACCATACTTGTTTTACAAAAGATTTTTCCCTGTTTGATACAGCTTTTTCCCCGGCTTTCTGCAAAAAGCGTTCTGTGCCACAAAAAGCCCAGCAAACTCAATTCCATGATATTGGTAGGCCAGTTTACCGAAACCACATCCAGTTGAGCATGCAGTGTCAGAACTGCCGCACCGAAAAAGTACGGAAGAATGGATAGATCCTCTTCTTTTTTCCATAGTCTTACAGCAGTAAAGAGCAGTGGGTAAAAATGCAGAATCAGGTAGCAGAACCACCCGGCAAAACCGAAAGAAGCAAGCATATAAAGGATCTGATTATGGGGGTGTCCGGTTCGGGGGGCAACATGTTTTTTCAGAAAAAGGTCCAAAGGCTTGTAGGGAACAAAGGCATTTTCAAAAGATTGCCCGCCTACACCAAAAAGGGGATGATCGGCAATCATATTTATTGTCCCCTCCCAGAGCACCGTCCGTTCATCATACGCCATGCGTCCGGCAAGACGATCCACTCCGAAACGGAGGAAAAGCAGAACCCCTGCTATGGTGCAGATAAGACCGATAAGGAAAAAAATCTTTCTCCATTTTGCAGAAAGAAAACAGAAAAAAAGGAAAACGGACGCAGCCAGCACAGCAAGCAGACACGCCGCCGACCGGCAATAGAGGAAATAGCCAGTTCCCATCAATGCGGGGATACAACATAAAAAGATCGTAACGCGTTTGGAAATTCCTTTTTTCCGCAAATAATCATAAAAAAGCAACACCACAAAAGGTGTGGCAACAGCAAGAATGGCAGCACTCCAATTGGAATTGCCGCTTACTCCGCTCCGCCAATAATTGATGCTTCTTATTGCCCTTG
Source organism: Lentisphaeria bacterium (assembly GCA_017629515.1). Lineage (GTDB taxonomy): Bacteria > Verrucomicrobiota > Lentisphaeria > Victivallales > UBA1829 > RGIG5327. The sequence goes on from JAGBXB010000101.1 coordinate 7,022, forward strand.
CAAGAACCATGAGAAACAATCCCCATCCCCACAGGACCAACAGAAAATACGGGAATACTTTTTCAGCTTCCTTTTTATATACACAGATAAAGAGCGGCACGAGAAGAAAAATGAGATTGCTCCCCATGCACTCCAAAGAGTACCCGGCAATAAAAAAACATTGTCCGAAAGAAATCAGGAAGAAAAGAATAAATGCCGCAAGGACCCACTTTTTCATCCGTGAAAAAAGTTCTGCCACTCTTGCCGGGGATAAAAAAATCAAACCAGCCGCCAGAAAAGAAAGTGCCCCGCAACTGGCAAAAAGCATGGGCCACGGACGATGAGGGGCAAAATAAATACTGGGATTGAAAAGCAGAGCGGAAAGAAAAAACAAACAACTTATAATGAGAGAAAAAGATTTTTTTTCTGTTGATACATTTATTTCATCCATGATCTTTTCCATATTTTCCCATCCATATACGGGCGGATCAATAGTAATATTTGATCACTGCACCGGCTTTCAGTTGTCCGGCATATTCCGACCGTACTTTCCTGCGCTGTGCCTCTTCCAGAAGCAGACGGATCTTTTCAGAAACCTCTTCAAAAGGGATTTTCTTTTCCGGAATGATCTCATGCAAAAGGATAAAATAGTACCCTTCCAGAGTTTCCACCGGGCCGAGAATGTCGCCGGGTTTTCCTTTTGCCAGAAATGGAGTAAATTCAGGCCGCAATTTATCCTTTTCAACAATGGAGGGCTTTTGATTATTTTCCGCACCGGGGGCATCGGAATAGGCACGGACAAGGGAACTGAAATCTTCCGTTTTCGGCACCCGGTCAAGTTCCTTTTTGATCTTTGCACATACTTCTTCAGGAGTACCGGTATTGCGTGTACTGTTTTTTGCCACAAGGAGGAGTTCCAGAGAATACTTTTCCGGCTCCGTCCAGGAACGGGGATTATTTTTGTAATACTCAAAAACTTCTTTTGGGGTCACATAAATGGGACGGTCGCAAAACTCATGGAGCAATACATCCACCGCGATCTTTTCTCTGATTTTGTCCCGGAGAGCATCCAGACTTGTGCCAAGACTTCTTGCTTTCTTTTCCAGGCCCAGTCTTGTACCGTTTCCCATGGTAAAAGCAAGCAGATCCATATAACGGTCGATGTGCTGTTTTTCAATGGGGAAAGGACGGCGTTTGTATTCTTCAAAAACAAGCTTGCGGATAATGATTTCTTCAATGACTTTTCTGCGTAATTTTTCGGTTTCGGAATAAAGACGCTCACCGGAATACATGTTGGCGAGTCTGATCTCATCGCTGTTGGTTTCCAGCAATACATCCAGAAGCGTGATACCCTGCCCGTTTACCGAAACAAGGACAGAATCCACACGCATATCCCGGACTTTCTGCCGTACATTTTTCTCCCCGCCATTGACGCAGAAAGAGGAAAAAAAGAGCCCGGAAACAAGAAAAGTGAAAAATAAAAAGAGAAAGTATTTAGGTGAATACATCTTATTACTTTCTTTTCAAAAGTATTTCCTGCTTTAAAATTTTTTCACGGAGGAAAACTTTTCCCCCGTGAAACAGACAAAAAACCTTAATCCTGCATCAGGATAGAGTAGATCTTTCCGCTGTCATCGCCTGCATCAAGAACAGCAGAGACGATTTCCTGATTTTTCAGTTTGGAAGACATGCTTCCCAGGATCTTCAGATAGGTATCCTGTTCTTTTTCATCAGCGGCAAGGAAAACGATCAGACGGACAGGAGCACCGTCAAGAGTTTTGTAGTCAGTAATGGGAGTATTGCATACGCCGACGATCACAAGGGGAGAGGGGAAATCCACCACACGGACGTGGGGAAGAGCCAGCCCATTGCCCACACCGGTAGTCATCATCTTTTCACGTTTCCAAATCAGTTCCCGCAACTGGGACTCTCCAAGAGTACAACGGGTTGTAGCGTAAGTAATGATCTCTTCGAGAACATCTTTTTTGGTTTCACCCTTCAACTGCAAAATGGCATCCTGATGCAAATACTTTGTGTACTCCGGCTTCATGTGCAAAATCCTTTCTTTTTCTGCTCATATTTTTTCTGTACGGATAATTTATTCCATTTTTAATATAATTCAAGCCAAAATCACAGTATATTTTATATTTTTTCCGGATTTCAGCATTTTTTTTTCAACAAGAGCAAAAATTATCAAAAAAATATTTCCCCTGCTTGCTTTTCACCGGAAGAGGAGTATATTATAAAGACAGTGCCAATGTAGCTCAGTTGGTAGAGCAGCTCATTCGTAATGAGCAGGTCATCGGTTCGAGCCCGATCATTGGCTCCATTTTTTTGCTTACCGGTCGGGTTAATTGCCTGACTCTTTTTTTTGCCCTTTTTACCTGTTTTCTCCACATCAGGCAAGTAAGTTACAATGTATTTTTCAGGAGGGGGTTATTTTTCTTTCGCCGCAGAAAGTTGTATCTTCTGCATTTTTTTCTTATAACAGATCACAAATTCCGACTTCTGTAATTTCCATCTGCTGTAAAAGGGAAAATCACATTTTGTATTTACTTGCAATTTACCGTCTTTCAACTCAAAAAGATAGACCGTTGAAAAATCATCGTTTACAGAAAAGGGTCTGCCGGTTCGGATCAAAGCAAAATCCCGGTTCTGAAAAGTAAATGTATCTTCAGGCAAAAGCATAAATTCCAATGTAGTTTCTGCCCCATACATCTCTTTGGTAAATTTGCCTTTTCCCTGCTTCTGGGATATTTTCTTTCCATCAATGAAAAGGGGAATATCTGCTATACGCTGCCAGCGTTTTTCCGCATCGGTATCCAACATCAGAATTGCAATCTGCTGCTGAAACAAACCGGCAATTTTGTGATATATCAGCATACCGATAAGAGAACCCATGTTTTCCCTGGGGGTAGAGAAAATTTTCTCTACCTCCCGACTCAACATATGAGATTTTTTCAATAATTCCAACCGTTTTCCAGCGTCAGAAGTATGACGCAATTTATAGTCAAGAGCCCGGAAATATTGCTTTTCGGCTATATTCCACAAAGTTCCGGCTTCACCGGTAAGGGCAACGGTTGACACGGCATTCTGAAAGGTTTTATCTGCTTCAAGATTTTCTTTCCGGAAAGTTGCAAGCAAATCTTCTCTTTCCCCTCCGGCAAGAGACAAAATCAAAGCGAACAAAAAACTGAAAAGCATAAATTTCATATACAGTATTCTCCTTTTAGAAGCAAACAGTCCCTTTTCCGCCCAAGACATCTTTTTACCAGTTATTACCTCCGGCATTTTTTCTTTTGCGTGTATGTTTTCCTGCGGAAGTATTGGAAGAACTCTTTTTGCTCCCACTGTTTTTTACAGATTTTACGGCTGTATTCTTCTGATTTCTGCTGCTTTTCACTTCTTCAATCTTACGGTCTTTCAACTGCACAGAAGCTAATCCCGCCTTTTTCAATTTTTCTGTCTGACGCTTTTTGAATTCGGCTGTACGCCACAACATATTCTTTCTTTTCAGAGCCCGCATCTCATCGGAGGAGAATTGTATTTTTTTACCGTTGGCAAAATCTTTCAATACTTTCTGATAGGCTTCGATCTGTGCTTTAATTTGCTGATAAAGCGCAAGGTCGCCGCTTGCAGAAGCCTGATCGAGTTTTCTGGCAAGTTCTTCCATTTTTTTGAGTTTGGTCTCATAGGCTTTGTACCAGACAAGTTTGATATTGGTTACTTCCGGCAGTTCGGGATTTTTCAAGAGAACGCCATATTTGAAAAGAGCCATTCTTGTCCCCAGATAAGTAATGGTTTCTCCGGACTTTTTGATTTTCCGGGGATCATCGGGGATTCTTTTATCAATGAGAACATCAAAAATATCTTTGAGCAGAACTTTCTGCACATGAGCGACAGTCAACCCCGGCAGTCTGGGATTGAATTTACTTCTTTCCATGGCAAGTTCCTGCAAAAGTGCCTCTCTCTCCTTTTTCGTCAAAGGGGTGACTTTCGGCGTACTTTTTTCTGTTTTTTTCTCCGCAGTATTTTTTTCCTCCGGCAGCGTCTTTTCTTTATTGATCTGTTCTGCAGAAAAAATCAGTACCGGAGCAAGGAAAATCACAAAAAAGAAATTTTTAATCCACATATTCATACCTCACCACTTTCCACATTCCACTGACTGCATCTTTTTCAAGAAGGACAACCAGTTTCACTGTTGAAGTTATCCTGTCTATACCGTTACAATATGTTCCGGCTGTCTTGGTCACTGTTTCAGGAAGAGAGGGTTCATTCCCGAAGAAACAGCCGTATAAAGTCCGGTTGTTTGTCAATTCAGAGATCATAGGTGTACGCAAATACCCGGCATTTTTGGCTGCAAGAATTGCTGTCCCCGGTCCGCGCTGGGCACTTACAGGGACATCTGTTATGCCATTAATGGAAACTGTGGAATAATTTCCGTCTCTGTTCCAATCCACATACATTGTCTGTCCTGCAGGTACTTTTGCCTCCTTGATGGTCTGGGCTACTACAATAACATACGCCTGATCCATTGCGTCGGCTTTCAGGAGATTCATTGTTTTACCAGTGATCTGCTCCTGTTCTGCGTCATTTTCCCCCGCCGCAGGTCCGGAAATTTTCAAGTGTTCAAGCACTTGCGTATGTGCCGGCAAAAGCAGATCCGCTCTTGTCCGGTACTGCATATCCCTTCCGGCGGGATTTTCCTGCGCTTTGACGGCACAGGCTATACATGTATCCGCATGCAGTTCATCGGCTGTATCAGAACTGTTGCGTCCGGTACAGGAAAGAGTGTAAAAGTTGCTTCCCGGATCGCTGGAACTTCTGTCAAACCGGTAATGAGAGGAAATAACATTATTGAATTTCACATTCTGATATATCGCACGCAACACATTGTGAACAGAAGAATTGATATTGACTTTTCCGTAAGAAGCGGTCCTTTCAATCTTTCCTTTATCTGCATCAGAAACGGGAGAAACTGCTATTTCATTGATCTTCACCTGATCCAAAATATTTCCATCCCCAGCCTGATATCCGGCAGCACCAAAGGTCATAACAGTATCTTTCCCTCCGCTCAAATTTGTTTTTCCGGCAGAATGGGGAACGGTGGCTTTCAAATTGACCGTACGCCATTTTTCAGCACGGGAAATGGCACCGAGTTCCCACAAAGAGAGCATAGGTTTCTCTGCAATAAATGCAGTGGAAATCGTACCCAGAGCAGGATCTGTTGCTGTTTCCTTATCTTCACCGGAAGCACCGGAAAGAGCAAGAGTAAGGTTCTTTTCCCCCAATGTAGTCTTCAATCCCGCCCCGGCTCCGGCAAATTCATCTGTGGTACCGGCATTTACCGTTACTTCGTGATCCGTATTTGCCCCGGTGACAGAACCGGAGGAAATGGAATAAAGAGGCAGCCAGTTTTCCGGATAATGGTTGACTCTGGGGTCTTCCGTTGCGGCGGCTCCGTAAAAATACTGCTGTATTTTGACTGCCACATGAGCGTCAGTACCGCTTCCGGCATTTGTCTCCACTTTGAAGGTCTTGCCGATTTTGGCAAAGTCTCTGTCCCGCATTACGGCAGGAGTGGCGGAATCAGCATATTTCAAATAAACTTTTTCAATGACAAGTCTGACATTTTGCAGTTTCAGATTATTTTCATGTTCTGCTGTCTTTCCTGCGGCACCTGTAAAACTGCCTTCCGGAAGAGTCGTACTTAAAGCAGCCCCCTGCCAGAAAGCGGTCTTTGCCGTATAGCCATTACTGCCCCAGTGAGCAGACGCGGCATCCGGTTTGATCTCTATTTTTCCGTTTTCTTTATTAATCTCCAACTTCAAATCTTTATACTCTCCGCTGGAAAGATCAAAATATGAGCAGGCAAAATATCCGGCAAAATATACTTCCGCATTTCTTTTTGCTGCAATATCATATATATCGATCAACTCCGTTCCGAAGTCGAGAGTG
>JAGBXB010000102.1 GCA_017629515.1 Lentisphaeria bacterium
AGAAATTAAAAAATATGCGGAAAATATGCTGAAAGAACATCCGGATTATTTCCCGCAGATCCGGGGCAAAAGAGTTCTCTCCTATCATGGAGGAGTTCAGCCCCAGCCCTGTACCTCCAATCCGGAAGTTATTAAACTTATTGCAAAGAATGCCGCTTACCAGATGAAAAATTCCATTGTGCAGCCTGTTATTCTCGGTTTCTGCAATAATGATATTCCCAGCTGGTGTGAATGTGAAAACTGTGTGGCACAGGATCCCCCCGAAGAACGGAAAAACGGAATCGTTTCCACAAGATATTGGCTTTTTGCCAATGCTGTTTTCAAAGAAATAAAAAGGTTGTTCCCTGAAGCCCGGTTCGGCGGTCATTCCTATCAGACCTTCTCCCGTGCCCCCAAAGGTGTCAAACCTTATCAGGGAAAAAATTTGTCTTATGTAAGTCTTTCCAATCACCGCCATTGCTGGAAACATCCGCTCAATGATCCCAACTGCCCCACAAACCGCTGGTACTATGAATACAATAAAGAGTGGAATGACATGGGAGTCCCGCTTAAAACTTATGAAGAGTTCCTCTATGCGGGCAGACAGTTTATCCCTGCGGAAAAGAATTTTGTCGATGAACTCAAATTTTTCAAAAAACATTTTCCCAATATTACCGGTATGGAAACGGAAATCTGCTGTCCGGATGGTATATATAACGGCAGATTCAAAAATTATCTCAATTACAATAACTGGGAGATGATGTGGCAGACGATCTATCTTGCCATGCGTTTCCACTGGGATATAAATGCGGATTATGATAAAGAATATGAAAGGATCAACTCTCTTTATTACGGCAAAGGTTGGGACGGGGGAATGCGGGAATTCCGTAAACTTCTCACGGAACTCTACATGAATGCCTCCGGCTGTCACGGTTATGGGCACAGTACGCCCAGAGGAAAGTTCCTGGATGTGCCGGGTGCAAAGGAAAAACTTTATAAATACCTTGATTCCGCAGAAAAAGCCGCCGGGAAAGATCCGGATCCCCGGGCTTCAGCCAATGTGAAAAAAGTCCGGGAATTTTTTGAAATGACCTGGATAAAAGAGTACAATAACTACATAACTTCTTTCCGTTCCATTACCGCCTATCCCCTTATGGACAAGATCACCATTGACGGAAAACTGGATGAAAAAGACTGGCGGAATGCAGATGTGACAACAAGGTTCAAAACAACAAGAGAAAATGTCCTTGCCAAATATCAAACCTCTGTTAAAGTTGCCTACGATGCGGATAATATCTACCTGGGGATCGAATGTCTTGAAGATCTCAAAGAAGATAAACTTTTTGTGCTGGATAATAAACATGACGGCCCCATCTGGAATGATAACGGTGTGGAGATCTTTGTCAATGACCCCATTCTCGGCAGTGCATATTATCAGTTCATCATCAACAGCAAAGGGGTGATGGCCGATGGTGTCGCCAATCCCAGATTTGACCGTTCCTATGAATCCGGCGCGGAAGTAAAGACCCGTTTTGCTGATGGCAGATATATTATGGAAGTAAAGATCCCGGCAAAAAGCATTACCGGAGGAAAAATCACTCAAGGAACAGTTTTGCGGATGAATGTGATGCGTTGCCGGAGACCTGTCAACGGGGCGGGAGTAAAGGAAAGTTCCACCTGGGGCAGCGGACAGCCTTACAGCGTGGAAACTTATCATCCTGTCTCATTTGCCTCTCCCCGTCAGATCAGTGCCGGAAACCGTACCATCATAGATACCCGGTCTTGGAAAAACGGTTCTTTTGATGAAGTGAACCTCTCGCCCCGTGTTCCCAAACACTGGAATCTCCACGGCAGTAAAAAAGTTCCTGCAAATTGGGCTTTTTCCAGCAATAAAGGGTATGGCGGGGATCTGGAATATCTCCTTCACCCCGGAAGCAGAACAAACTGTTTTGTCCGTTTGAAAAGCGGATTCATCACAAGCAACTATACTCTGAAAAAAGGGGAATATACTGTTGTTTACCGGGCAAGAGGGAAAGGTACTCTTCAATTCCGGGTGCTGGCAAACAATACAACCGTAACCCTTCATAATGAAAAGA
>JAGBXB010000103.1 GCA_017629515.1 Lentisphaeria bacterium
AAATGGGAGGTATTTATTATGAAACACAAGGGCCTTAAGGGTGTAGCTAGCATCGTTATCCTGGCTAGCGTTGTTGCAGCTGTTGTTACTACTGTAATCCACTTCATGCACAAGAAGCATCAGGACGAAGAAGAGCTCGAGCAGTATCTGGATTGCTCCATTGAGTAATTTTTCTGATCCCCTTTCGGGGATCTTTTTTTATGCAGAAAAGAACCGGGAAAAAGGACAAAAAAAAAGTGCGTCCCGCAAGGAACGCACTTTTTTGATCTGCTCTGCTGTATAATGCAATCAGCGGGCGTAATACTCAACCACGCGGAGAGCTTCAACCTGCGCAGGGATCTCACCGAGCATGGGTTCACGAACCAGTGTGACTTTGAGGGTCTCTTTGTTGGAATCCAGATAGGGGGGAACCACGATGTCAGCAGCTTTGGCAGCTTCTGCAATGGCAGGAGATTTGGCAGCGTCGATGGAAACGACCTGACCGGGTTTGAGAAGGTAGGAACCGCGGTCAACGATCTTGCCGTCAACGAGGATATGACGATGGGAAACAAACTGTTTTGCTGCGAAAATGGTGGGAGCAAAACCGCTGTGGTACACAACGGACTGCAAACGCATTTCGATACGGCGCATCAAATTTTCGTCTGTTCTTCCTTCAATGCGTTTAGCGGCAAGGAAGGTGTTGCGCAACTGGCGTTCGGTAAGGCAGTAGTGGGCTTTGAGTTTCTGCTTTTCCTGCATCATTTCGCCGTAGGTGGAGAGTTTTTTGCGTTTGGCATTTTTGCCCTGGAGACCTGCGGCATAGGGGCGTTTCACGCTGGGGCATTTTGCCATTCCCCAGACGCAATAACCGATACGTCTGCAAAGTTTGTGTTTGGCTTGAGCTTGTTTCATTCCTTTTTCCTTTCCTTTTGGGATTGTAGTTTCTACCGGAGGGTGTCAAGCATTTTTGGAGCCCTTCCGGCATTTTCTGAAAAATTATTGCATATAAAATAGCATCCGCACTGGAAAAGTCAAGCGGACAATGTAAATTAATAAGGAAAATCTTTAACAAAAAGGAGTTTTTATGAAAGAAATCAGTATATTTTCTTCTATTTTTGCCCTTTCCCTGCTTTTTTTTCTTACCGGTTGTATCATAAAAAGCGATCCCTTTCTGGATGAAGTGCCGGAATTTGAAGTAAGGAATTTTTCTTTTGTCCCCGCTGAAAAAAACATCAAAACACACGATCTGGAAAAAAGTTATCTCATGCGCTGGAACATTCTGGGGCCTGTTGAAGCGGAAGAAAATAAAAATGTAACAGAAAACATTCTTGAAGGGGAAAATCTCCTTTGCGGTTCTGTGGATGCTCCCGAAGATGCCCTCTGGCATGTAAGGATCTTCAACAGCAGAACAAGGAAAGTAAAACAGACAGGATTATGCAACTGGACAAAAACTCTTTCCGCATACAAAAACCGTTCTCTTTTCTATGCCTGCAATACGCTTCTTGCCGCCGAAGAGTACAAAAATATATCCCTGCAGCTGCTTACTGCAGGAGAAGTACAGATTTTTCTCAACGGCAGCCTTATCGGAACTTTCCTCCACCCCAATCTCCCCGGAAGTAAAGAATATATCGTAGAAGGTCTTACACTGAAAAAAGGGGCAAACCGCCTTGTTCTCAAATATCTTGACAAAAAATCTTCCCCCGTTCTGCGGGCTGTGGCAGTGCGTTTTACTATGCAGGAAAAAGCAGGCAAAGAAAAGAAAATCGCCTTGATACGGTAAGATTATGGTGTTATATTAATGAAAATGACAAAAGGAAAGAAACAGAATGGATAAAGTAAGGATATATTTTCTGGGATCAGGGGCTTTTGCTGTTCCGGTACTGCAAAGTCTGCTGAAAAGCGATAAAGTGGAGATCGTAAAGATCATTACCCAGGTGGATAAACCTGCGGGAAGAAAAAAGATCCTCACGCCCACTCCGGTAGGTCTATGGTGTGACGCAAATTCCCTTGCCTGTGAAAGAGTGAAAAGTGTCAATAAGGCTGATTTTCATGAACAGGCACAGAAAGACGCGGTGGATATGTTTGTTGTCGTCTCTTTCGGTCAGCTTCTGAAAGAACCCACCCTTGCCCTGCCCCGGATCTGCTGTATGAACGTGCATGCCTCCCTCCTCCCCCGTTACCGTGGGGCATCCCCCATCCTTTCCGCACTGCTTGCCGGGGAGGAAAAAACCGGAGTGACCTTTATGCTTATGGACAAAGGGCTGGATACCGGAGATATTCTGGAAATGTGGGAAATGCCCATTGATGAAAATATTACAGGAGAAGATCTGGAATATGCTCTCGCAGACTATGCAGGAAATCACCTTGCCGACTGTGTCGGAAAGGTTGCTTCCGGCGATCTGAAAGGTATTCCCCAGGATCACAGCAAAGCTACCCATACAGGCAAGATCAAAAAAGCCGATGGCGCAATTCTGTGGCAGAGTACGGCAGAAGAGATCCTGCGGCAAGTAAGAGCATTCCATCAGTGGCCGTCCGCGTATTTTTTCTTTGTGCAGCAGGAGGGGGCAAAAAAGATGCTTGTAAAACTCACCGAAGCGGAAATTGCTCCTTTTGATGCGGCACTTCCTCCTGCGGGGACAATAACCGATGTGGATAAAAAAGGAGTTCTTGTTGCCTGCGGTAATGGAGTCATCCGGATAAAAAAGGTCATTCCCGAAGGGAAAAAAGAGATGTCGGGAGCTGATTTTGCAAGAGGTCAGCATCTGCAGCAGGGTATGATCTTTTCCAACGGATTACAATAAAATTTTTATTCTGCTGTAAAGTGGAAAATGCCGGAAGCAATGAAAAACTTTTTCCGGCAGCAAACAAATGAAAACAGGATTTTTATGCTGAAAAAAAACAAAAAACAGGTTCTTTTGAACTGCGAAGAACTGGAAACAAGATTCGCCATGCTCAAAAACGGCCGTCTGGAAGAGTATGAGATCGAACGGACGGAAGATGATGTTCTGCCGGGTTCCATCTATCTGGGCAAGATCGTACGTCTGGAACCCTCTCTTGAAGCGGCATTCGTGGATATCGGCGCAGAAAAAAATGCTTTTCTCCATTACCGGGACATGATGCCCGCCACCCAGGACATTGCGGAAAACATCAAAAAAATCGATGAAGATGCGGAAGCGGCAGTTGCGGCGGCAAAAACAAAAAAAGGCAGAAAAAAGACGCTTTTGAGCAGTTTTTCCGACAAGATCCGCAATTTTCTCGGTGCAAATAAAACCCACCGTCTGCAAGAGTTGGAAATGGCGCTGCACAAGGGGAAAATCACAAGAAAAGATATTCCCAAAATGTTTCCGGCTGGCTCTGAACTTCTGGTACAGGTCACCAAAAGCCCGATAGGAACAAAAGGCGCACGGGTAACGACCAATCTGACCATTGCAGGCAGATATCTTGTACTTCTTCCCTATTCCGATCATGTGGGGCTTTCCTCCCGTATCGAAGAAAAAAAGGAACGGGACAGACTCAAAAAGATTTTGAAAGATCTGGATGTACCGGAGGGAATGGGGATCATTTGCCGGACAGTGGGGGAAGGCAGAAAAGCCCTCTTTTTCCGCCGGGATCTGGATATGCTGCTGGATCTGTGGAGCAAAGTGGAAGAAGCCCTTATCGAACCTGCTGCACCTCAACTGGTTTACAGGGAACCGGATCTTCTGGAACGCTCTGTCCGGGATTTTCTTACAGATGAAATTGATGAGATCGTTATTGACAGCAAAGAAAAATATAACTATCTCAAAACTGCCATCAAACGCTTTTCCGGCGGGGAACTGGATCCGAAAATCACTCTTTACAGCAGAGCGGATTCCATTTTCAAACATTATGGCGTTGTGGAACAATCTTCCGGAATCTTCAACAGAGTCGTACAGCTTCCCAGCGGCGGGTATCTTTGTATTGATGAAACAGAAGCTCTTGTAGCCATCGACATCAACTCCGGCAGATCCCGTGCCACAAAAGATCAGGCGGAAGGTATTTTGCAAACCAACCTTGAAGCCGCCGAAGAGATCGCAAGACAGATCAAGTTGCGGAATATCGGCGGACAGATCGTTATTGACTTTATTGATATGCGTTCCGCTTCCGACAGGGAAAAAGTTTACCGGGAAATGCAGAATTTCGTGGAAGATGACCGGGCAAAAACAAAAATCCTGCCGTTAAGTAAATTCGGTCTTATGGAAATGATCCGCCAGAGGGAACATGAAAGTATCAAGGATGCAGTTTACGATCCCTGTCCCTACTGCAACGGTTCCGGGCATGTAAAGTCCGCATTGACCATGAGTGTGGAGATCCAGAGAAGACTCAAAGAACTTCTGAAAAAGAAAAAACGGAAGAATATTTCTGTAAGAGTGATGATGAATCCCGCCATCCTTGCCAGACTCAAAAATGAAGATGCCGAACTTTTACAGGATCTGGAAGCCACTTACGGACAGGCTCTTTCTTTCCGTGCCGATCCCACCATCCATATAGAAGAATTCCGGATGTTCGATCCGGAAACAGGGGAAGAATTCTGATCATTGACAAACAGGAGGAATATATGTGCAGAGATTGTGTCAAAGTAAGTCATCTTTATACTTTTTCCAGATTTTCCAAAAATCTCATCAGTGAAATCATGGCGGAATTTGCCTGGAACGGGGTGAAATATATTGCCATGGTGGCTCCGGACTGCAAAGAAATGCTGCAAAATGCGGAATTCGGCATTTCTTTCTTCTGGCATCTCCGGCAGAACAAACTTGCCGTCCATGATGTCCACGCTCCCTACGGCATGAATTTTGACCTGGATCTGCTGGAACCTCTGCGCAGAAAAGAGATGATAAAAGAACACTCTTATTTACTGGAAAGACTGGGGAATTACGGGATCAAGACTTATACCATGCACGTAGGCGCAGTTCCCTGGTGTGCCACGCCCCCGGCCGTAACTCTTCCCGAATTACAGAAAAACGCTCTGGATACTCTGGAACAACTTCTGCCCGTTGCGGAAAAAGCCGGGATCACCATTTGTGTTGAAAATGCCTTTGAGCCGGTGGACAGTGCTTTTGAAGTGGTTTCCTATGTCAAACATTTTGACCACCCCAATATCCGCTGCTGTTTTGATGCCGGACACGCCAATATCATGAGAAAAGAAGGTAAAGACCTTTCCTTGTATAAGGATGATTTCAAATCCATCGTCTGGCGGAATAATTTTACGCTTTCCGATGAGGAATTCACCCTGATGGCCCCCTACATCGTGACCTGTCACCTCCACGACAACAACGGTTACAATGATGCCCATACTCTTCCCGGTACCGGCACGATCAACTGGGATAAACTTATGGATGATCTTTATACAAAATGCCCGCTTCTGCAAAGTATTCAGAATGAAAGTTCTTTCGGTAACGGCAACAGTATCGGAAAAGCTGCGGCCGTCTTCCGGGTCCTTTCAGGAAATGCGCCCGATAAAAACACAATCCTGCAAAATTTCTGAAAATACACTTTTGTACCGATCAAAAAACTTTTCCCCCTGTCTTTACGGATGAATAAAAATCATTTTTTATCCGGGGGGAAGTTGTTTTATGGATCCTTTTACACATGCAAGCAGATTCTCCTGGCAGGAACTCTTCTGCCGGGAACAGAAAGGGGCAATGTGCCGCTTCATTATTTTCGGAGCTTCCGGCGATCTTGCAAAACGCAAACTTTTTCCTGCGCTTTTTTCCTTATACAAAGAAGATCTCCTGCACAAAGATACTCTGATAAGCTGCTGTGCAAGACACTCGTTTTCCACAGAAACATTCCGCAACTATTTATCAGAAACGCTTTTCCACTCCCCTCTATCTGAACTGGAAAAATCTTTTCTTCAAAAAATCTCCTATATGGTTCTTGATTACGCCAATATAGAAGATTTTTCACTTCTGGCAAAGCATCTTCTTACAGAAAAAGAAAAAAATCTCCCCTTTATATTTTACTTTGCCCTCCCCTCCCCCATCTATCCGTCAACAGTGGAAAATTTATATAAAACAGGCCTGCTTTGCGAAGAACAGGGCAAAAGAAGGATCATTTTTGAAAAACCATTCGGTTTTGATCTTGCCAGTGCCATTGCGCTGAACACATTTCTGAAAAAATTTCTTATAGAAAAACAGATCTACCGGATAGATCATTATCTGGGGAAAGAAACCGTACAGAATATCTTTCTTTTACGCTTTGCCAACAGGATCTTTGAGCCTTTATGGAATAGAAAGTATGTGGAAGAGATCCAGATCTCCGCTCTTGAGACCCTGGGAGTGGAAAAACGCGCCAGCTATTTTGACAGAGCAGGAATATTACGGGATATGTTTCAGAATCATCTTCTGGAAATGCTTGCCCTTGCTACAATGGAAATGCCGGAAATTTTCACACCCGATGCAGTACGGAATGAAAAATATAAACTGCTCTCCTCCATCAGAAAGATCGCATTTTCCGATGCAGTAAGGGCACAATATGAAAATTATACAAAAGAGGAAAATATACCGGAAAATTCCCGCACGGAAACTTTTGCAGCATTACGGCTTTTTATTGACAACAAAAGATGGAAGAATGTCCCCATATATCTGCGGGCAGGAAAAAAACTGGGGATACAGAAAACGCAAATCAATATTATTTTCAAGGAAATTGACCACAGCATCTTCCCCGGTATAGATAAAAAGGATCTGCAAAGGAATATTCTCCACTTGTATATACAGCCACGGGAGGGATTGGGGCTGACGCTTGAAGCAAAAAAACAGGGGCCGAAACTCTGTATGGGAGCATTGACTTTATCTTATGATTATCCCTTTTCCGGAAACAAGAAAAGCGGGATACTTGATGCTTACGCACGGCTTCTATTGGATTGTCTGAATGAAGATCAGACTCTTTTCATCCGCAGTGATATTATTGAAAGGTCATGGCTTCTTTATCAGACACTTCTGGATCACTGGGAAGCAGATAAGTTTACGCCCATCCCTCAATATAAACAGGGATCCCGCGGGCCGGTGGAAGCAGATATCCTGTTAAGGAAAAACGGTTCTTTCTGGTATGATTATTGAGTCGGTTTCAAAAGTCGGCAAAAAGTTCTTCCGTATAATTTTTATATTCCTCAAAAGAGCGGCTTTTCAGGATTTTTTTACGGATTTTCTTTTCTTTATGCAGAAGGAAATACTCCCAGAAGAGTTTTAATTTCGGCAACTTTTCTTCTGCTTTTTTTGTTCCGGAAAGTATGTTTTTTACGTAAGTGGAATGAAAATTCCTGTATAAAAGGTTTTCTTCTTCAATGGTAAACTTTTCCCCGGCTATTTTTCTTGCCAGAAGCGGATCCCTCAATAATCCCCGCCCCAACATAAGCATTTCACAGTTTTCCGGCACATCTTCCAATGTATGAATATCTCCATTATAAACCACAGGATTTTTCCCGCCATACGCAAGAAATCTGGCAAAAGCCTCTTTATCTGCCGTTCCTTTATATTGCAGGGATGCTTTACGGGGATGCAAAACGATTTTCTCCAACGCATATTCCTGGAAAATCTGCAAAATTTTTTCATCTTTTTCCGGCAGACGGCACTTTACCGAAAAGTGGATATGGGGAAATTTCACAAGAGCATCCAATACACTTTTCACAGCATTTTTTTCTTCCAGAACCCCCGCACCATACCCCCGTTTCACAACGGGAACATGGGGACAACCGAAATTGATATCCATTCTTTCCCATCCGGCAAAATTCCAGAGTTTTTCAGCAAAAAAAGCCAATTCCTCCCCGTTTTTCACAAGGATCTGGGGAACGGTTGCCGGTGAAAGATTTCTCTTTTTATCCACATCAGAAAGTTCTTTTTCCCGTATTTCCCCCTGTTCCAACCGGAGAAATGGTGTATAATATTCTTCAATTCCCCCGATTTGGGAAAAATGGGCATTGCGGAACTCTTTATCCGTATATCCCTGCAACGGAGCGGCAAAAATTTTCATCATTCCTCACCTGAAAAAATCACTCTTTCATCATCAAAAGGAACGATTTTGCGGGAGGAAAAATTTACAATAACAGCATGGGGCTTCATTTGTGAAAATATTTCCGGAGTGATAAGAGAAAGATTTTCTTTGTTTTCCGGGATCTGGATGCAGAGAATGTCACACTCTTTTATCAGACAGGAGAGTGGTAAAAATGTTTCCGTAAGAGTATCAGAATAATAACAACGCCCCATCCCGTTGCCCCAGGACTCCTGAAACGCTTCAAAAACATCGTCGCTGTCTTCCTGCTGTAATACAGGGTCACACAACAGAACACGCAAGGAACTTTCTTTTGCACACAGGGCAACTTTTTTACCGAAATTCCCGTACCCGACAATGCCCGCCGTCCCCCCCTCAAGGGGGGCAATACGGCGGAAAAGTGCTTTCAGAAGCGTATTATCCATACAACAAAGGATCAGATACGGTTGATCTGCAACATATAGGCGTCACGCAATTTCTGCAATTCAGACTGTTTTTCGCCTTTTTTCTTTTCGATATAAGTTCCGCCAACGGTAAAGATGGCAAAGCCGCCGGAAGCAGCCGCCCAGGCAGAAGCATCATAAATATCCAGAGTACCCATTTCTTTCCCTTCGGAAATCTGACGGAGCATGGAGGCAACAAATCCGCCCGCAAAGTTATCCCCGCAGCCGGTGGTGTCCCCTTTCTTTTCCGGATGTGCGGCAAGGATCTCATCCACTTTTGCAGATACCGGCATTTCGGTAAGGGCTCTTTCCATAAAGATCTTTCCGCTGCTCCATACATAGAAAGCATGTGCGCCTCTGGTAATGGCAAATGCCCCTACTCCGGACTCCATGAAAAAGTCCATGATCTCACCGAAAAATTCTTTTCCGGAAAGGCGGCGCGCTTCTTCCCAATCCATAAGAAGAAGATCGATATATTTATATGCTTCCTTACCATCCCCCATGGGCCATGCTTTATCCGGATTCTTTCTTTCGTTGATAAAGTCATAAACGGTATTCACAATAGTGATCGCACCGTTCTTTTTGGCTTTTTTCAGGATGGAAGACAACTTGGTATGCAAACCGGGAACAAGGGCGGTGGCACCCAGCCAGACGATGTCGGATTTATAGAAGTTTTCCGGAAGAGCAGCGGGAGAATAATCGTAACACGCCCCGATTGTATTGATAAAGGTGCGTTCCCCTTTACCGTTATTGGCGGCGGGATCAGAGATCACATCCGTACCGGGGGTATCGCCCTTTACTTCCACATAATTTTTTATATCCACAGGAGTTTTTTTGATGATGGAACGGATGAATTTGCCTTTCTCATCTTTTCCGGTCGCACCGTAGAAAGAAAAACTCACGGGGTAAGAATAGAGTGCCTGGGAGGCATTGATAGCACCAACGATGGCAGGACCGCCGAGATTTCTGGCTGTGGGTTTTTCCCCGCATGTAAGGCTTTCCAGGATCTTATCATATTTTTTACCGCTGAATTTTTCCAGAGCATCAGCAAAAGTGAGTTCCCCTTCTTTCAAACCGCCATCACCGTTTTTCTTGGAGCGGAGGCTCTGAAAGGCTTTTTCAGAGGTGTTCACATTGGCATAAAGGGAATCCACCAGAGAACATCCGGCAACTGCAACAGAAAGTTTTTTCATTTGTTCAACTCCTTTTATTATTTATTACAGAAAAATATCACACATTCAGAGAGGATTAAAAAAGTCAAGCAAAACAAAAGAAAAGAACAGTGACAAAGTCCTGTGATGGGTAATTTGAGGCGGATGCGTAAGCAACCGCACAAAATACACATTTTGAGTCTGCTACCCATTGCAGTAACAGCAGGAAATGCTCCCTTTGCAGGACAAAGTCTATAACTTTTCTGACTTTTGGAGGACTTTTGAAATTACCTCATTACTAATATACAGTTTTCCTACATTATTTCAAGAGAAGATAAAAAGCATTTTTTATTATTCTTATTCTTCTGGAAAAATATCAGAAAAAACCTGTAAAAATTGAGAAACTGCTGTCCAATACTTTGAACAGCAGTTTCCCGATGGTGCATAAGAATCTTTCAGGAATGTTTTTCCGCTGTGGGCATATCTTCATCTGCATCCGCAGAGGGAGCAACCTGCACATCATCGATATCCAAAGTACCGGTGATACGAAGCCACATGGCTTTTGCCAGTTCAGGCAGAGTAATAGTCCCCTTGATCTCCGTCCATTTGTCAGGAGAATTGATCTTTGAGAGGAATCCTTCTTTCTTTTTCCCGAATACTCTTGTCAGGATCTCGCCTTTTCCCCTTACTTTCATAGTGACAGAAATTACTTTTGTATCTTTGGGCCATGTTCCAAACTGTCCCACAAAGGAATTTTTTCCAATGATCCGCATATAATTTTTGCCGGAGAAGGGTTTGTCATTACGTATTTCCACACTGCCGAAATTGTTTTCATTGAAATTCCAGTATTTAGGAACCTTTGCAGAAACAAATTTCCACTTATTGGGTTTACCGGAACTCAATTTTCTGCGGGGGGCAACAAGATCTTCAAAGTCGCCGTTTTTGATCATGGCACCTTTTTCGCCGAATGCCACAGTTCTGTGAACATCGGAACCATGGAACGCAGCTCCTGCCCAGGCAGAGGCTTCACTCTTTCCGTTATCAAGGAGGGCTACCCGCCCCACATTGACTTTCCAGGTCTCCCCTTCGCCAATGGTAAGTTTCAGATTTTTCAGGGGGACTTTCACTTCCGCCACCCAGCGGTCGGCTTCTTCGGTGATCTTGAACTGGAAATCGGTTTTGATACTTTCATCACGGGAAGAACCGGAAGTGGTGAGAGCATCAAATTTTTTCCCGTTATGGGTAAAGCCCAGATGCTGATATTTGCCGTTGAGTTTTTTGGGGGTCAGAAAAATTTCAAGATGACTGCCTTTCATAGCGGCAGGGATACCATCTTTCACCGCGGCATCTTTGACTTTGCCGGATTTTGCTTTCAGACACTCAATACCGAAATAGATATTGTTCTTATCAAAAAGGATGCGTACAAAAGTCTGCAGTTCGGCAACTTCCTCATACTTGTAATATTTTCTGAAGTCGGAAGAGATTTCTGCGGTTTTCCATGCTTTTTCATCCAGTTTACCGTCAAGAACGATACCGGAAGCCTTTTTCGCCACATACTCTTTCTGCTTCTGCATCTTATAGATTTTATGGGAATCTTCCCAGCTCAATTTCAGGAAGAGACGGTCTCTCTGTACTCTTTTGAGATAAAGCGGTTCCTTTGCCACGGCTTTTTCCGCATCGTCCAGGAATTTGTGAAGTCTCTGGGTAAGTCCGGCACTTTCCATACATTGTCCGAGGGCGGCATCGGGAGTACCGTACCCCATATGGATCTGGGGAGCATAAAGGGCTTTGGTCAACTCTGCACGGTAAGGCTTCATATATTTCCATGCCTTGCCGTAATATTTGCTGTTGATATTTTCCAGAACTTTTTCCACATCATCATGGATATTCCAGGAGAAATGGGCAGTAAGATAGTGCTGCTGCCACAAACTCATCCACATGTGAAGATTGAAAGGAGTATTGCGTTTTTTACCGAAATCACTCAACGCCGCACGGGTGATAAATCCAAATCCTTCCATCCCCAGTTTATGATAGTAACGCAGATCTTCCACCCAGGCGCGTTCCATAGGCAGATAACGGGTCGCTCCGGGCATCTGGGTATGATATTCAAAAGTCGTGGCTTTCTGACCGATGGCAGCCCACTCATCAAACATCTTTTTGAATGTACTGGCGTTGGGAGGACATGCGGGGTCATTGAGGGGGTGGATATAACATCTCTGATGGGGGCAGATCACCACCGGCACTCTGGGATCGGGTTTGATCCCTTTGGGCGGAAAACGGTAGGTCTGATAGACCAGAGTATGCACACTCTGCAAAGGTTTATCTTTGGCAAGAATGTTTTTTGCCATATAATTTACGAAATGCCACCATCTTTTTGCATGACGGTTGGCGCGGGGAGCGGTGGGATCATCCAGTTTACTGCAATTTTCACATTCGCACCACTGAGTGTGGTCGTCATTGCAGAAAGAATAAATATTTTCTTTCCCGCCGAAAATGGCAATTTCCTTACGGATGTTTTCAAGCATTCTCTTCAAGGTCTCCGGATTGGAGGTACAGGGCTGACAGGCCCCCCTGTCATTTCCGGCAATGACTCTTTTTCCTTTCACAAGTCCGAAATATTCCGGATGTTCTTTCAAAAGAGCAGCCCGTTTTGCATTGAAATTTTCCCCTTTTTCAACGCGCCCCACAAGATTGTTGCCCATATTGTGACCGCCCCGGGTGAAAACAGGATCCAGTTCCATTACCTTCACATCCCCCACAGGACGATTGGAAAAGACCTGGATACCATTGCGGAGGAACCAGTTGTAAACATGCTGATTCTTGAGTGAACCGCCATTGAGAGTGATTTTACGGCTGTTGAAAACGGGTGATTTCACAGTAAGACCGTCTTTCACAGCAAAACTTTTCTTTACGGGAACATATTCCCCCTCATCAGCGGGATCGGGATGGAAAAAGATCACACCGTTTTCTTTGATGATATGATATACCGCATAAAGGAGACTTCTGCCTCTTCTTCCGGCAATAAGGACAGATTCTTTCTCTGCAAGGATCACGAAACCGTCATATTTCACTTTTTTGAGAGCATCATCAAGTTTCTTATTGCTTTTTGTGCCTTCGGGAACGATCAGGAAACGAATGGGAAGAGCTTTCCCCTCTTTGGCAACGGGCAAAGCAGTTCCGGTGATTTTTCCTGCATACTTTGACAACTCTTTCGCAGCGAATTTTTCTGAAAGAGAAGCCTTGTCCGAAACAACGATCCTGGCATTTGCCTTACCATCTTTCACAAGATCCAATCCGTGAAGCAGTCCGGCACAGCCCAGTACCATTCCCAACAATAAAATCGATTTTGCTTTCATACATTCTCCTTATTTGTATTCATATGAAAATCATAGATACATTAGCACAGAATTCCCCTAATTCAAGAAGAAAATCATTTTTCAGTTAAATAATGTCTGAAAAAAAGATTACTGACATAAAAACAGATCAAATCTGCGAAAAAGGTAAAACCTCCGGTTGGATATTAAAAATACAATGATTTTACATTTCATCTCTGAAACACGCTGCAATTTACAAAAAACAATTCATCATAACTTGCAAAGGATCGGATAACGATGTAAATTAGTCTTAAATCTTCATAACCATAAAAACAGGTATCAGCATGTCTAAAACGCTTACAGAACTATTTCATGATCACTCCCATTTTATGATCACCGCTCACAGAGGAGCTTCCTTTGAATTTCCCGAAAACACTCTTTTATCCATGGAAAAAGCCGTGGAAGCAGGGGCAGATATGATCGAATTTGATCTGCGGGGAACTTCCGATGATATTCCCATCCTGCTTCACGATGAAACCATCGACCGCACAAGCAACGGCAAAGGCAGACCCGAAGATTATACTCTTTCCGAATTGAAAAAATTCAATTTCTCCTGTTATTTGCAGGGGATGCGCCGTACTGCCCCCATCTGTGAAAAAATGCCCATTCCCACTTTTGAAGAAGTTCTTGCCTCCTTCCGGGGAAAAGCGGCGATGAATATTCAAGTCTATGCCAAAACGGAAAAAGTATTGCGGGAGATCTGCCGTCTTTTCAAAGAATATGACATGTATGACCACGGGTATTTTACCATTTATCCGGAAAATATCGGGGCGGTGCGTTCCATTGATAAAAATATTGAATTATGCACCACAAGGGGCTGGGAAACAAGAAGCGATCCCTCCAATATCCGGCTCTGCAAAGAATCTGACAACTGCCGTTTCATCCAGCCCATCAAAAAATTCAGTACGAAAGAAACCTATTCTCTCATCCGGGATCTGGGCTTACGCAGCAATGTCTTTTTCAGCGATGAACCCGAAGAAATATCTCTTCTGAAAGAAATGGGTGCAGAAGGTCTCCTTACCAATAAAGCCCATCTTATGTGCAATGCAAGAAATTTAATGAAATGACGGGATCATAAAAATCTCAAAAAAATCAGGGAGAGCCGGACACAAATCCAACTCTCCCTTTTTATTTTTTCATCCCTGTCACAGGGCGGCAACTGCCCCGCTTCACAGAAAAGATTTTCAGAATTTTCCAACAAGATCCAATTTATTGAGACTTACAGAAAGTTCTTCATCAGTGGGGATATAATCCCCCATCTTTCCATCATTGAATTTACCATAGGAAACCATATCAAAATATCCGGTTCCGGTAAGACCGAAAAGAATGGTTTCCGCCTTGTTTTCCTCGCGGCAGCGGATGGCTTCATTGATGGCAACGCAAATGGCATGACTGCTTTCCGGAGCAGGAAGTGTCCCCTCCGTACGGGCAAAAAGTCTGGCAGCTTCAAAAACTTTGGTCTGTTCCACTGTGGTTGCTTCAATGAGTTTGTCATCATAAAGCTGGGAAACAACAGGGCTCATGCCGTGGTAACGCAATCCACCGGAATGACTTGCCGCAGGCATAAAGGAACTGCCCAGTGTATACATCTTTGCCAGAGGACAGATCCTGCCGGTATCGCAGTAATCATAAGCATATTTTCCTCTGGTCAGACTGGGACAGGAGGCAGGTTCAACAGCAATAAAGCGGTAATCTTCCTCCCCGCGGAGTTTTGCCCCCATAAAGGGAGAAATGAGTCCGCCTACATTGGAACCGCCGCCGGCACAACCGATGATCACATCCGGCTTGATCCCGTATTTATCCATAGCACTTTTCGCTTCCAGACCGATAATACTCTGGTGCAGCAGAACCTGGGTCAGAACGGAACCAAGCACATAACGGCAGGAGGGAGTATTCACAGCTCTTTCCACAGCTTCGGAAATAGCACATCCCAGACTTCCGGTCGTTCCGGGAAATTCAGCAAGGATCTTGCGTCCGGCTTCGGTGGTCATGGAGGGGGAAGGGGTTACATCTGCGCCGTAAGTACGCATCACTTCCCGACGGAAAGGTTTCTGCTCATAAGAACATTTTACCATAAACACATGACAATCCAATCCGAAAAAGGCACAAGCCATGGAAAGAGCCGTCCCCCACTGCCCTGCCCCGGTTTCAGTGGTAACACTTTTCAACCCCTGCTTTTTCGCATAATAGGCCTGAGCGATGGCGGAATTGAGTTTATGGCTTCCGGAAGTATTGTTCCCCTCAAACTTATAATAAATCTTTGCAGGAGTATTCAATGCTTTTTCCAGAAAATATGCTCTTACCAGCGGTGCGGGCCGGTACATCTTGTAAAAATTGAAAACCTCATCGGGAATGGGGAAATATGCTGTTGTATCATCGAGTTCCTGCTGAACGAGATCTTCACAGAATACTTTTCCAAGTTCCTCTGCTGTAATGGGCTGCATTGTGGCAGGATTCAGCAGGGGGGCAGGTTTGTTTTTCATATCGGCGCGTACATTATACCATGCACGGGGGAGTTCCTCTTCCGGCAAATAGATCTTGTACGGGATCTCCTGTGTTTTTTTCATCACATTTACATCTTTTTTCATTTCTTCTGTACTCATTTTGAGTCCTCCACAAAAACACCCCTTCCGGATCTTTTTCCGTAAGGGGTTCTGTTAAAAAAAATGCGGATCAAACTTTCTGTCTGACCCGCCATGACTTACTGTATGTTTTTTTTTACGCAAAAACCCCGGCCATGGCATAACGACGCCAACGCCAGAAAAAGAAAGAAGAGTTGTTAATATTGAATGTTTTCATAATAAGAATAATTTACACCAAAAAGAAAAATTTGTCAAGGCATTTTTTTTATTTTTTTCCATTTCCTGTAAAAAAGAGTTCTTTTCCTGTTTGGACACATTGTATTCAGTACCAATTTTATATATATTTTTTCGACATTTCCTGATAACCTTTTTTCATTGCCTGCAGCAGGACATGATTCCAGAAACAAAAGTTACCATAGAGTGCAAAAGAAATCTGGTAAAATCATTTTTTTATGCTATATTATATGGAAAAACAAATCTATGGAGCAAAAACAGAATGAATGTAATGAAAAATATATCGGATGCCGCCGATGCCGACGGTATGAAAAAAATACAGGAAGAAGCAGCAAAAATCAATAAAAACGATTATCAGAATAAAACCGTGATTTTTCTTGCCGATGGTATGGCAGATGAGCCTTTGCAGGAATTAAACGGCAAAACCCCAGTGGAAGCAGTCGATACTCCTTATCTGGACAGCATTGCAAAAAATGGTGCAAGCGGAACTTTTCTCACACTTCCGGCAGGATTCCCCACCTCCTCCGACGCCGCCAATATGTCTGTAATGGGATATAGTCTTGCTCAATTTTATCCCGGAAGAGGACCCATCGAAGCGGAAAGTCAGGGTATCGACCTCAAAGAAGATGATATAGCATGGCGTTGCAATATCGTTTATGCCGAAGGCGGAAGAAACGGGATTTTGCGGGATTATTCCGCAGGACATATTTCCAATGATATTGCCAATATTCTCATTGCCGACCTGAAAAAACATTTTGATTCAGATAAAGTTACCTTCTATCCGGGAGTAAGTTACCGGCATCTTCTGGTACTTCACGGCAAGGAATTCAGCAGTAATGTGGATTATTATAAACCGGATTCCTCCCAGGATATTGCCGTAAAAGATCTCCCTTATACAGCTCTGGATGATTCAAAAGAAGCTGCTTACACAGTGGAATTTATCAATGACCTTGTGGCAAAAGCCTCCGATTTTCTTGCGGCACACCCCCTGAATAAGGATGTAAAATCTCCTGCCAACATGATCTGGCCCTGGAGTCCGGGCAAAAAACCTTCTTTCACAGCTTTTACTGAAAAATATGCAGGAAAAACCGGAGCAGTCATCAGTGCCGTGGATGTGATCAAAGGTATTGCAAAATGTGCGAAAATGGATGTGATCGAAGTAGATGGGGCAACCGGTTTTACCGATACAAATTATGAAGGTAAAGCCCTTGCTGCATTGAAAGCATTGAAAGATCATGATATGGTCTATCTGCATGTGGAGGCAATCGACGAGTGTTCCCATCTTGGGGATCTGAAACAGAAAATGCTTGCCATTTCCCAGTTTGAGAACCGTCTTGTCAAACCGGTAATGGAAGCTTTGAAAGGATGCGATGTAACCTTTGCGATTTTGCCGGATCATCCTGTTCCCATCCATGAAAGAGCGCATACAAGAACACCTGTACCGGTGGCGGTCTGCGGCAAAAACATTCAACCTGACAGCATAGAAAAATATGGGGAAAGTTTTGCTGTTAACGGCTCACTTGGAGCGATGTCCGGCGAAGAATTTATGCGTCTTGTTCTGAATCTGAAATAAATTTTATCTTTTCAAAAACCTGTTGCATACTGTTGCAGATTTTTCTTTCTGCAACAGTAAAACCAATTTATATTTTTTCAGCAAATTATCAAGTATAAAAATATCCTCACAATTCTAAAAGCCAGAAAAGTTTATTTCTTCGTTTAACTTCATTTTTCACCGGTACAGAAATTTTTGCACTATATTTTATATCACTTTCCCTCATAACTAATTTATAATTTACGCAGTCACACTTGGACAAATCCAAATTTATCCACTTGTAAGAATAAGTAGCCCCATTCTTACCACCAAAACGTTTCATTTTTGTGACAGGAATGTTGATTTCATACTCATTTGTCCATATACAGAACTCTTCGGGCTTAAAATCGGTATTTTTATTATGTACCGTATTCGGAATACGAATCACAACCTCGTAAGGAGATCCGTATTTATTTCCTGTCCATGTACCTTTCCAAAAGATCTCTATCTGTAATTTTTCCCAAATATTATGGTGTGGTATAGGACAAGAATAATATTCTTTATAAATCATGCCATTATACAAAAAAAATAATGATATAAAAACCATGAAAGCAGCAATGGCGATAAATATAAAATTTCTTTTTTTCATTCGTATAATTTTCCTCCTGTAAATCCAGCAAAAACATTTTTGAAAAATATTATTTGCATATTGTTATCATTTATCACACAATGGGAAATATTCCTATGTTCAAAAAAGGAAAGAAAAGATTTTTGAGGGGTATTTCTGATCAGCAAATCCAATATTTCCCTGTATTGCTGTCTTTTCTCTTCATTAGATAGAGTAGCACCGGAATATTTTACCGCCCAGATCAATGCAATCAAAAGAATAATCCATGAAACTGCGATAAAAAACATTAAATATTGTCGTGTTCTGCTCATCATTTTTCCTTTAAATGATTTTATATTAAATTCAATGGAAAAATTCTTTTTTATAATGTTTTTTATGGTATAAAGGAATATGCCGCTCCCGTTTTTTCTGATCTGAATTTCCGCAAAGAGCCAATATGGAATGATATTCCGGTGCAAAGGGATCCATATTTTTATCCATTTTATTCTCCATAAGAGAACATCTTTTTAATTCTTTTGTTAATTCTTCAATAAAATTTTTTTCTTCCTCAGTTTTTCTGCCGTGGCAAACCCCGATACTGACATAATCGCCCCACTCATAGGAATAAAAAAAGTATTCTCTGCGTTCCCTGCGAATGTGGGAAAAGAAAAAATAAGTAAAAATAAAAAGAATTGCAATAACAAAAGTAAGGGGAATAAAATTTTTAGATTTTACAACGATAAGAAAAATAATCAAACCTGCAACAGCCAAACTGCATAACAGGAAAAGTGAACCGGAAAATATACAGAAAAAATTTTTCATACTGTGCTTTTCGCTCTTGCTGTCAAGAAAAGGAAAACAGTTTACCAGGGAATATTTACTGAGTAAAATACCGTCCTCTTTACTCTTTATAAGCAGCTCCCCGTTAAAAAGTTCAGAAAAATTATCCTGAAAAACGAAAGTATGTTTCATAATTTACCCTCCTCATGATTCATATTTCCTGTCAAAGAAATTTTTGAAGAGGTTTCAACAGGTAAGGCATACCAGGAAATATAGCTATTAAATTCATCTTCATTAATAAGATTGCGGTTATACAAATTCTGCAAATCAACCAAATCAATATTTTCTGCAGGAATTTTTGTATAATTCAATAATAAATCGCGAATCTTATCAGCTCCCTGCAATACGATTTTTTTGCTTTTTCCGTTAAATGGCAAATATAAAACAACGCCATTACGCCAGAGAGAATAAAAATAGACAGCTTTGGTACGGTGAGAAAATTGAGAAGCATATCCCCACCCGGCAACAGAAATCAAAGCAGAAAAAATTGCAGTAATGATTTCGGGAATTTTATCCTGCACAGGAAAAACATTACAAAATAAAACAAGAGCAATTCCTCCGAATATCACAGCAATAATATAGCCAAGAATTCGTGGTAACTTCCTTTGTCTTTCCCCTTGATCTTTCAGAAAAACCGGATGCAATTCGGAAAGAAGGAAAAATTTTTCACTGAAAAAAGTTCTGCTGGAGCTTCTGCAGCAAAGAATACCATTTTCCTCATTAAAAGAAACTTCAATTTTCTGACCTTTATTTTTGTACTTCAATAAAATTTTATCCATATTTTTCTCTATAAATTATTTATACTCCAAATATACTATAGCTCATTATAAAAGAAAATCAAGAATATTCAAGTAAAAATCTTGATATTTCTCCGAACCTCTCCGTACTCTCTTTCCCCCTGGCAAAAGGGCAAAAAAAAGCCCGACTCAAAAGAATCGGGCTTTAAAATAAAAAAATCCGGCATCGAACTACTTTCCCACACTCTGATGTGCAGTATCATCGTCGCGAGGCCTCTTAACGATCGTGTTCGGGATGGGAACGTGTGTTGCAA
>JAGBXB010000104.1 GCA_017629515.1 Lentisphaeria bacterium
CTTGATCGCATCCCGGTTCTGCCGCCAGGATTCTGAACCAATGACAATCAGGTACTTATTCCCGTATTTTTCCCATAATGCCTGTAATTTGGGCATGGATGCGTGACAGGGAGGACAACCCAATCCCCAGTAATCAAAAAGTACAACTTTTCCTTTCATCATCTCCGGTGTCACCACCGCACCGGAAATATGATTGGCTTTTACCAATCCGGTAAAGGGGATTTTTTCCGCGCCGCAGACAAGGGCAAGACTCATTACAGCAAAAACAGCCGTCAAAAGTTTTTTCATTCTTTTCATTTCTGCCTCCTTTTTTTATTTTTTCTTTTCCGGGTAAAGAAGTCTTCATTTCACTATAAAGGCAGAAAGAGACTTTTTCAAGTCCTTATTCCGCTTCATTGTAAAAAAGTTTCTTTTTCACTTCTTCCACTTTTTCCATTAGTTCCTTATCCCGGTCTGTTCCGGCGGCATGTCCTTGATCCAGAATATACATTTGCCTGTACTCTTCCGGAATACTGTTTGCCACACAGAACTGCCCTGCAGGAGCAACACATTTATCATCCAGTGCGGGACAGACGATGGTGGGTATGGAAATATATTTTGCAGAAATTGCCGCATCAAAATAGGCAAGTACATCCATTGCTTCCGGATGTTCCTGCACATACAACCGCACAGCCTCCCCTGAACCGGTACTGGGAACAAGCAAACGCACATGATTGCCGCCGAAAGTAGGCACAAGCAAGTATGCCGCACGGAATCTTTTATCCCAGGGCAGCATCAAAGCCCCCATCCCGCCGCCCATGCTTCCTCCGGAATAACAGAGGTTTTCTGCGGTATCCGGGAACATTTCCGTCATAACTGTTGCCGCTGTCCACAGATCGCTTACCACACCGCGCAGGATATAAGTAGCCTTTGAAGCGATCCCGTGCAGCACATGTTTTTTCACCACCCAGGGAATATCCTTACACTGGGATTGCCCCAGTCCCCGGACACAGGGGAAACATACTGTCATGGAAGGATAGTATCCGGCTGTGGCAGGCTGACCATAGCCCTGACCGATAAGGAGTCCGCCTTTTGAATTTTCCGGCCGGGAGATCCACATGGCGATCTCACAATTATCCCAGGTTTTCGCCCGGACAAGGTAGGTGCGTGTATCTTCTTCCTGTGACCAGATCTCCCTTTCGATATGCCATGTGGGGGTCTGTGCTGTGGCAAGAGCATAAGTTTCTTTCCAGAAAGAAACAAAATCTGCAGGTTCTTCCGGTGCTGTAAGACGCAAGAATTCATCCTGTGTAAGATTTGCGTAATCCATTTTTTCTCCTTGTAAATCCTTGATTATTCTTTATTCATATCCAGCATGGCGGATGCGTGTTTGAGAGCTTCTTTTCCTCCGCCAAGCATACGGGAAATTTCCTGCACTCTTGCTTTCCCATCCAGTTTTGCAACATAAGAAGTGGTCTTTTCCCCGTCAGAATGTTTTGTCACCATAAAATGCGTTCCGGCAAAGGAGGCAACCTGGGGAAGATGGGAGATACACAAGATCTGTTTTTTCTTTGCCAGAAGTCCGATTTCCCTGCCTACACAAATCGCAGTTTCCCCGCCGATATTTGCATCGATCTCATCAAAAATAAGAATGGGGATATGATCTGCATCCGCAAGAACGGTTTTCACAGCAAGCATGACCCGGCTGGTTTCCCCGCTGCTTGCCACATCTTTCAGCGGCATAAGCGGAACTCCCGGATTGGCACTGAAAAGAAATTCTATCTCATCTGCGCCATCAGCGGCAGGCACAGAGTCTTTCACATTCACCGCAAAAGCGGAACGGAGAAATCCGAGTTTTTTCAATTCTTTCATCACGGCATCTGCGATTCCTGCCGCCGCTTTCTTTCTTGCGGCAGAAAGCACTGCACACTTTTCCACGAGTTCCGTATTTGCCTCTTTCTCCATTTGCAGGAATTTTTTTCTTTTTTCTTCCGCATTTTCATAAGCATCGATTTTATTGCTTATTGTGTCATAATGGGCAAGCACATCATCCAGAGTTGGTCCATACCGGCGTTTCAAAGTTTGAAGAACGCCCAGACGCTCTTCCATAGCGTGAAATTCCCCAGCATCCATCTCCACACTGTCGGCGTGTGCCATCAGATCGGAAGACAACTCATTGACAAGAAGGGAAATTTCTTCAACAGAGGTAATAAATTTTTCGCCATGGACGGGATCAAATTTTGCAAGAGCAGTCAAACTTCTTCTGATCTCCCCCAGACGGGAGGAAAGAGAATCTTCACTTTCCGAAAGGGAATCGGCACAATATAAAGCTGTTTCAATAATATTTTTTGCATTGGAGGCAAGGAGATGTTTTTCTTCCAGGAGTTCATCTTCACCGCTTCTTACACCGGCTTTGCCGATTTCTTCCGCATCCCGTTTCAGCCGGAAATGTTCTTCCGCAGAAGGAAGTGTGGAAGAAAATTCCTCTTTTTCTCTGCGTATGGCGGATAATTTTTCCCAGCAGGAGGCCACAGAGGAAAGTTCCTTATGGAGATGACCGAACCGATCCACCATACTTTTCTGAACCCCCGGATCGAAAAGATACCTGCTTTCATGGGCGGAATGAGTATCCACAAGGAATGAACCGATTTTCCGCAAAGTCTGCAAAGAAACGGAAGAATCATTAATGATATTTCTGGAACTGGAAGGTGTGATAACTCTGCGGACAAGAAGAGTCCCCTCCTCCGGTACAGGAATACAGGCATCCTCCAATATATCTTTCAAACTTTCCAGCGTTGCCGCATCCAATGCAAATTCCCCGCATACTTCGCAACGTTCCTCGCCGATACGAATGGCAGATTTATCGGCACGGGCCCCCAGAAGAAGCCCCACACCGCTCATAATGACTGACTTACCTGCGCCGGTTTCTCCTGTCACCACATTGAAAGAGGCTCCGAACTCCATCTCCGCAAGAGAAACAAGAGCAAGATTTTTTACTTGCATCCATTTAAGCATGTTGTTATAACCTTATTTTTCCACTTCTTCCATCTTTATAAGAGGAAGCAGTTTTTCCATTTCCCCCATCTCAAAAAATGCGGCATCACCATTCAGACAGTTGGCGCAAGCCGCCGCCAATGCTGTTTTGAATGCTTCTGCGGCGTCCACTTTGTCAAGGAGAAGAGCGCAAAATACACTGGAAGCAGTATCTCCGCATCCCAGAGGACTTATGACCTTTTCCAGAACCGGGAGGATATATTTTTTCCGCACCCCCTGCTTTGTCGCAAGAAAAGCATTTTCTGCCCCGTCGGTAACAGCAAGCACTTCCAGAACATACTTTTCAAACATTCTTTCCATACCCTGTTTCAGATCTTTTTCACCGGAAAGGAAAAACAGTTCCTCTTTATTGATCTTCAAAACTTTTTTCCCGGGAAGAAGAAGTGTATTTTCTATTCCCTTTACCGCATCAATAAAAAGCAGTTTGCCTGCTTTCAAAATTTTTTCCGCCCATTGGGTATAAAATATACTTTCCGTCCCGTCCGGGAGACTTCCGGAAATGGCAGCAGCGGAACATTCCGGCAGATGCTCCTGCAAAAGGGAAAGAAATTCTTTCTGATCTTTTTCCGTAAGCGGGGAAGAGGGTTCGATCAATTCTGTCATACTGCCGTCACTTTCATTGAGACAGGTGACACAGCATCTTGTTTCCGCCTGTATTTTGACGGAAAAAGTCTTTATGCCTTCTTTTGCAAGCAGTTCATCCGCTTTTCTCCCGTTTTCCCCGCCGGTAAAATGCAGCAATTCATAGTCTGCTTTATGAAAAATATTCCCTGCCCGGCAGAAATTTGTCCCTTTTCCGCCTGTATAAATACGCAAAGCGGAAGCCCGGTTTACCAAACCTGGTCTGAAATCTTTGAATACAAGTGTTTTCTGCAATGCCGGATTGCCTTCAAGGACAAGGATCTTGTTCATATATTCTGCTCCTGTAAAAATTTTAAGTGGAAATATACTCTTCCTGTGAAAAAAATGCAATATAAACTCACAAAAAATTTCTGTATTTAAGAAAACGCTTCAAAAATAAAAACGGTGGACAGGACAATATTTCCCGTCCGCCCATGTGATTGCCCGTTCCACTTTTTTTGCCGGGATCTTCTTCAATGCCGATAAGGAGGGGATATTGTTATCGGTACAGGTCATCAAAACCTCCCCCCCTGCCCCGACTTCCTTTGTTTTGGCAATCACAAGGGGGATAAGGATATGACTCAATTTCTTTCCCCGGAAACGGCTGCTCAACATGAATCCGGCATTGCCGCCATAATCTTTCAGGGCATCATTCAATCCTTTGCGGATATTCACCACCCCGGCAACTTCCTCCCCATACAGTACCCAGAAAGTTACAGAGGGCAGAAAATTTTCCGGCAGTTCAATTCCCTGTTCATCTTTTTCATAGCGGATAAAAAGAGAATTTTTCCACTCTTCAAACCTTTCCGGATCACGCAATAAATAGGTATTATGGACAGAGTGGAAACTTTCCCGGCAGAGCGTGAGGAAAGATTCCAGATATTCTTTTCCCGGCTTTATGAGAGTAAGCAAATTATTTTCTTCCATGTTGATCTCCTTGACACAGTTAATTTACCGTTAAAAATGAAAAAATCCAACGGAAAAACCATTCCGGAAGAGAAAAGTTTTCAAAAAAAGAGAAAAAAGAAGTGTCATTATCTTGAAAACCGCAGAAAAAGAGGCTATATTATCCCATTCACTATGGAAAAATTCCATTTAAACTATTATGGAGGTAAAAATGGTAAAAATGCTTAACGCTGCGCCGGATCATGCGGCGCTTGTCGCGTGGGTGAACGAATGGGTTGCCATCTGCGAACCCGACGCCCTCTACTGGTGCGACGGCACCAACACCGAATACTACAATCTCTGCGAAGAGATGGTACAGTCCGGGCTCGCCACCCGCCTGAACAGCAAGCTGCGTCCTGACTGCGTGCTGTTCCGCAGTGACCCGTCCGACGTTGCCCGTGTGGAAGCCCGTACTTATATTGCTTCCGAAAAACAGGAAGATGCCGGCCCCACAAACAACTGGATCGACCCCAAACAGCTGAAAGCAGAAATGCTTGCTCTCTACAAAGGCTGTATGCACGGCAGAACCATGTATGTCATCCCCTACTCCATGGGGCCTGTGGGCAGCAACATTGCCAAGATCGGTGTGGAAATCACTGACTCTGCTTACGTTGTGATCAACATGCACGTGATGACCCGCGTGGGCAACGATGTTCTCAATATCCTGGGTAAAGACGGCGAATTCGTCCGCTGCATCCACTCTGTGGGCAAACCCCTGGAAAACGGTGCCAAAGACAATGGCGTCTGGCCCTGCGCTCCCATGGACAAAAAATACATCTCCCAGTTCCCTGAAACCAGAGAGATCTGGTCCTTCGGTTCCGGTTACGGAGGAAACGCCATCCTCGGTAAGAAATGTCTTGCATTGCGTATTGCCACCGTGCAGGCCAGAGATGAAGGCTGGATGGCTGAACACATGCTTATCCTCAAACTTACCAATCCCCAGGGCAAGGTCAAATATGTGACCGGTGCATTCCCCTCCGCTTGCGGTAAGACCAACCTCGCCATGCTCATCCCCACCATCCCCGGATGGAAAGTGGAAACCATCGGTGATGATATTGCCTGGATGAAATTCGGCAAAGACGGCAGACTTTATGCCATCAACCCTGAAAACGGTTTCTTCGGTGTTGCCCCCGGTACCTCCATGAAATCCAATCAGAACGCTATGCTCTCCTGCCGCAAAGAAACCATCTTCACCAACTGCGCACTGCGTGAAAATGGCGACATCTGGTGGGAAGGGATCGACATTCCTCTGGAAGAAGGCGAAAAGCTCATCGACTGGAAAGGCAATGTCTGGGAAAAAGGCAAAGTGGATGCTGACGGCAAAGAAGTCAAAGCTGCCCATCCCACTGCCCGTTTCTCCGCCCGCGCCAAGAACTGCCCTGCCATCGCTCCCAACTGGGAAGATCCCGCAGGTGTGCCCATTGACGCATTCCTCTTCGGCGGCCGCCGTCCCTCCACCCTTCCTCTCGTTTACCAGTCCCTCTCCTGGGAACATGGTGTAATGATCGGTTCCTCCGTTGGTTCCGAAGTTACCGCTGCTGCGCTTGACGTGAAAGCCGGTACCGTCCGTCGTGACCCCTTCGCCATGCTGCCCTTCTGCGGTTACAACATGGGTGACTACTTCCAGCACTGGCTGGATATCGGCAAAAAAGAAGGCGCAGTCCTTCCCAAGATCTTCTGCGTAAACTGGTTCCGCAAAACTGCCGACGGCCGTTGGCTCTGGCCCGGATTCGGCGATAACAGCCGCGTCCTCAAATGGATCTTTGAACGCTGCGACGGCGAAGGCGAAGCTGTGGAAACTCCTATCAGTTACATGCCCACTCTCAATGCCATCGACCGTGCCGGTATTGAAGATGAAGTATCCGAAGCCGATATGAAAGAACTCCTTGCCTTTGATAAAGAAGGCTGGGTGAAAGAAGCTGACATGATCGAAGAGCACTACAAGAAGTTCTACAGACTTCCCAAAGAACTTGCTGATCAGCTGGCTGCTCTCAAGGCACGTCTTGCAAAATAAATAACATTTTCTGTTATTTCCATCCCGGTTGGAGTTTCTCCTGCCGGGATTTTTTTTGCTTTCAGGAAGATTTACCGCCTTCTTTGACATAAAAATTGCCATATTGTGGCTTTTTTCCATATTTTTCTGTGTTTTTTGACATAAAAATATGAAAAAGAGTATTTATTTTCTCTGTTGACAGGTTATAGTAATAGAAGAATATTCCGTCAAAAAATCCAATTATCCCGAAATGAGGTAAAAATGAAATTACAAGACCGTTTCTGGATCTGGGGACAGGATGCCATGTCCCATCAGAATGCTCTGGGAAATGAGAGATGGAAACTGCCCGGAGGCAATAAACTTGAACCTGTGGAAGGGGCTGCATTTCTGGGGATCCCCAATATCTGCCGTGTTGTGATGTGCGGCAAGCCTGAACCCCCCTTTGATGCGGAGTCCGAAAAGATGAAAGATGTCCCCAAAGTCA
>JAGBXB010000105.1 GCA_017629515.1 Lentisphaeria bacterium
CTGTTCTGCACCGGCTATCTGAAAAGCCCCATCGGGGCGTCAAGAACCCAGCCCGGGGTTTCAACCCCGGGGATTACATACACCCCACACAATAAAAGTCCCGCAGGGACGCAGGAAAAAAGCTGTTGCAAAGTTATTCTCCACACTCACAGAAAATCATCATAAATTATACATTTTCATCTGTATCCAGATGGCTTTTTCCCTCGTTCACCCGGGACTTGAATATCGCTTTGCCTGTTCTGTACCGGCTATCTGCAAAAGGGGCTGCTGCTCACCTTTTTTGAGGTTTTGCAACAGCCCCTTTATATTTATCTATCCTGAAAGGATATTATATTCTTCTTACTTGGAAAGAAGAGAAGCGGAAAATTCATCCAGGAAGGTATGGCAATCCGCATGCTTCTGGAGCATGGAAGCGGCACACATATTGGTAACAGGGCCTTCCAGAGCCATTTTCACAGCTTCGGCTTTTCTCTGATCGGGAACAGAGTTGATGATACATTTTGCTTTCATGCACTGTTTCACGCTCATGGAAATAGCAAACTTGGGAACATCGTCAAAGGTGGGGAACCAGCCTTCGCCCAACTGCTGTTTGCGGCATTTTTCTTCCAGTTCGATGACCAGATAGGAGCGTTCAGTTTCAAAGTCAGCCGGGGGATCGTTGAAGGCAAGGTGACCATTTTCCCCGATACCCACAAAGGCAACGTCGATGGGGTTTTCGGTAATGGCTTTTTCCAGTCTGGCAAGTTCTTCATCCAGATTTGCGGCAGTACCGTTCACGGGGAAGAATGCGGCGGGGGGGACAGGAAGTTTGCAGATAAAGCGTTCCCACAAGTATTTACGGAAACTGGCAGGATGATTGATGGGGAGTCCCACATATTCATCCAGATGGAAGAATTTGATTACGCTCCAATCAATGCCTTCTTCCTGAAGAAGAGCTTCCAGCATTTCAAACTGGCTGGCACCGGTTGCCAGGATCACATTGGCATAACCTTTTTCTTTGATGGCTTCGCGGATTTTTTCCGCACCTTTTTTTGCAGCGGCTTTACCCAGTGCAAATTTGTCTTTGGAGATGACTACGTTCATTTTTTCATTCCTTTTTTGTTGAAGGTTTATGGTGAGAATTTTTTATTTATTACAGGATCTTTTCCCCTTGCAGGAAGGCTGCCCCTCTTGCCGCGGAAAAACGACCGAATTTCGCTATGGTCACTTTACAAATGTGTTCCTTATTGAGTTCTTTTTCCAGTTGGGAGGCAAAATCTTTTCCCATATCGGCAAAACGCCCGGCTAATACGATTCTTTCCATTCCCATGATTTCCAGAAGCTGTCCCAGTCCGTCTGCACAACAGGAAATGATCTCCCCTGTTGCGTCGCAGGAAGTACCGGAAAGGGCAAGAGCCTCTTCAAAAGTTTTTTTCTTTTTCAGCCGCAGATTACGGATCTCACTCTGCCCGGTGAAAAGCTGTCCGTTCAACCAGAAAGCCGCCCCGATACTGCGTCCGAGAGAAATGAGAGCAAAATCTTTTTCCTGATCCGCCGCGCCACCGTAGGCTTCCGAATATGCCGCCATCCGGGAACGGTTTTCCACAAAAACAGGCAGATCCAGTTTCTCTGAAAGCACTTCCTTAATCTTGTATCCGGTAAAAAGAGGATTGATACTTTTCAATACTTTTCCGGTATTTTTTTCCACGATCCCGGAAAGAGCCACCCCTGCCCCGTTTACGGTAAGCGAACCGGCCAGTTCCTGCATGGCTGTATAACTTTTTTCCCCGATATCTTCCAGCGAATTGGGATCAAATTCATACTCTTTTTTCCGTAAAACCGTTCCGGTACCGTCAAGCAGGACAGCGGAAAGGCGGCTTTTGTACCCCAGATCCAGTCCCAGGATATGATTGATCTCCTCCCGGACACTTAAAAGAGTGGGGGCTTTTCCTCCGGTGGATCTGCCCCTGCCGGCTTCCCGGATAAAAGAATTTTTCAATAAGGAATCCACGATCACAGAAGCAGTGGGTCTGCTGATCCTTAATGTACGGGCAAGTTCCGCCCGGGAACGGATCGAGCCCCGCCGGATAAGAATCAATGCTTCTTTTTCCCCGTTGTTCATACTTCTCTGCTTTCTGGTTTGTTAGATTTTTTACAATAATACAATATAAAACAAAATCCTGATTTTTCAAGTCCGGAGTGATAAAATCCCTCCTGTATCCTTGTAAAAAAGGAAAGAAATGTTATATTAATAGTCCATTTCAAGGAAAGGATACCCCAAATGACCCCAACAGCCTTTTTTCTTATTCTTGCCTCTGTTGTCATGCACGCTTCGTGGCATTTTATCAATAAGACGGGACGCCCCACCTACCCCTATTTCTGTGTATTTTCCTTTGCGTTATTCCTCACCATGCTTCCTTTACTGCTTCTTTCCGGGATCAAGTTCTGGCTTCTTCCTGTACCTGTTCTTCTTTTTATTTTTGCAGGCGGATT
The DNA here is from genome assembly GCA_017629515.1 of Lentisphaeria bacterium. GTDB lineage: Bacteria > Verrucomicrobiota > Lentisphaeria > Victivallales > UBA1829 > RGIG5327. Next base: position 2,473 of record JAGBXB010000105.1, read on the forward strand.
TTTCGGTATGCTGGGGGATGTGGGGTTATCCTGGGCGTACAGGACTACGGATATGTCCATATCCTACCCCCTTGCCCGCGCCCTGCCGGTATTGATGACCATGCTGGCAACAAGTCTTTTTTCCTGGGGGAAACCTCTCAACGGTACTGCGGTTGCGGGTATGTGTGTGATTTTTGCCGGATGCGTGATGACCGGCTGGTCCAATGGAAGCAGAAAACTTTTTTCCACCCTTTCCGGAAAAGGTTTTGCAGGCATTTTCCTTGCCGCAGTTGCCACAACAGGTTATACCATTACCGACAGTTTCGGAATACGCGCCATGACAGAAGCCTGTAAAGATATCCATCCGCTTTTACGGGCGGGCACCTACTCCTGTTTACGGGAATTTACAGCTCTTTTTTTTCTCCTGCTGATTACTCTTCCCCGGAAAAGTATGCGGAAGAAATTTGATAAGGTCCTTCTTTTTTCCTGGCATCCCTATGCGGCGGGAGCGATCGCGGCAACGGCGTATGTCCTTGTGCTTATCAGTATGGATCATGTCAGCAATGTAAGTTTCGTACAGGCATTCCGTCAGATGAGTCTGCCTGTGGGGGCTCTTCTGGGATTTGTGATCCTGAAAGAACGCCCTTCCATTTTACGGATAGGCGGATTGACAGTCATCCTTGCCGGATTATGGATCTCCGCCCTGCGTTGAGGGGATTTTCCTGCGAAAAAAATCATTTTGCCTCTTTACTAATGAAAAAACGGGGTTATATTTAATATTTATAAATATAACTTTCTGTATACGGCATTTACGGAAAGAAATCTGAAAGAGGTAAAAAAATGTTCATGGTATTTCTCAACAGTTTCTTTAAGTTCACTTTTCTTATCACCCCGTTTTTTGCGCTGTCCATGTTCCTGGCAATGACCCAGGGATATTCGGTAAAGGAAAAACACCGTCTTGCCCTGCGTGTGGGGATCTCTGCTCTGGCGATCTGCCTCATCCTCTTCTTTTTCGGCAGATGGCTTTTCGAAGCACTGGGGATCACCATTGATTCTTTCCGTATCGGAGGCGGAGCGTTGCTTTTCCTTTCTGCAGTGGGACTTGTGAACAGTAACGCCATCGACAAGAAAAATATAGGGCAGACCAATAAAAATCCGGATCAGCTCATGAATATTGCCGTTGTCCCCCTTGCCATTCCCATTATTGTCGGGCCGGGAACTACGGCGGCACTTCTGGTACTGGGGGCGGAACTGGAAAGTCTGCCTTTGAAGATCGTGAACACTCTTTCCATGACTGCCGCCCTTGCTGTTCTGACCACCATGCTTGTCCTTTCCTCCTGGATCGAGGAAAAATTCGGCCAGCAGACCATTACCGTATTGAGCAAGATCACCGGTCTCATCCTTGCGGCAATGGCTGCCCAGATGATCTTTACCGGTGTGCGGACTTTTCTTGTTGTCACCCCCGCTGCCGGAGCATAAAACCGGAAAAGGAGAAGAAAATGGGCAAGATCCTCAATAATGTTCTGGAAAGTATCGGCAAAACCCCTCTTATCCGCATCAGTAAACTTGTTCCGCCCAATGTGGAGATCCTTGTGAAAGCAGAGTCTTTCAATCCCGGCGGCAGCAGTAAGGACAGAGTGGGACTCAATATGATCGAAGAAGCGGAAAAAGCGGGACTTTTGAAAAAAGGCGCCCTTATTGTGGAACCCACCAGCGGCAATACCGGAGTGGGATTGGCTCTCGCCGCCGCCGTCAAGGGATATAAATTAGTGCTGACCATGCCGGACAGTATGAGCGTGGAAAGACAGAAACTTCTCGCAGCATACGGAGCAAACCTTGTCCTCACCCTCGGCGCAGAAGGGATGAAAGGGGCGATCGATGCCGCACAGAAAATATTACAGGAAAATCCCGGTTCTTTTATGCCCCAGCAGTTTGAAAATGAGGCAAATCCCGCCATCCATGAAAGAACGACAGCGGAGGAGATCCTGGATGATACCGACGGGAAAGTGGATTGTTTCATCGCCTGTGTGGGAACGGGCGGAACTCTTACCGGAACCGCAAGAAAATTGAAGAAAGTCCTTCCGGAAATAAAGATCATTGCCGTTGAACCGGCAGATTCCCCTCTTCTTTCCGGTGGTAAGGCGGGCCCCCA
>JAGBXB010000106.1 GCA_017629515.1 Lentisphaeria bacterium
GAACTTACTTTGTTGGTAACTTAAGATTGGAAATAACTAACGGTGCTTGTTTATGGAGTGGATTCCCAGTTAGAATTGGTCACCCATCGGAAATTTTAATAATAAAATTACTTTCATCACCATACCAGAAAAAATAAAAAGTTTTTGTAAAAAGATATGGGGTCCGGGGAAAAGAAAACAGAAAAATGCCCGGAAAAGATATATAGCAATTTCCATTACTGTTATTCAAGCACAAAACAGCAGGAAAAATTGCACGCCGCCAGGAGTTGATTTTTATTCGGGAGTTATTCAGGCTTTTTCATACACAGGATTTTCTGCGGTTACACTCTCTGCAACGCATCCGGCAGTTTTCCGGCAGAGCCTTCGAGCAGGCTGTAGACAGTTATACGATCCGGTCTTGCAACATTTTACTATTTAATGTTTTTACGGAATAGATGAATTATTTTTTATCATCGTTTCCAATGGAAATTGGTAATTAAGTATTTTGACCCCGTTTAAGTTCTGTTCGTATTTTTTACTGAATATATTTTTTGTTTCATGTGAAAGGAAACTGTCATTTACAGATATATTGAAAATGCCAAGTAAAGTATCAAAAATATGTTCATTGAGGAATATTTTATTCCGGTTTTCTTTTAAAAATTTCATTTTATCAGGATAGAGAGAGGAATATTTTTCTGAAAGGAAAAAAATGCATGGTACAGCAAAGAAAGCTGGAATATTATCCTGAATATTTCTTTGTCCTCTGCCGGTTTTTCCAGTCGGATCTTCACCGTGGTCAGAAACATAACAAATCACATATGGCTGAATAAGTTTTTTTTCAGTTGTTTTACAGATTTCCTGTAGCAGCCGATCCGTGTATTCAATGGTTTGAAAATAATAAAATTCTGTTTTTGAATATTTGTCTCTGCCAAATGACGGTATGTAATTTGCCGGCAGCCTGTTTTTATATGGAAAATGTGAACCGAATAAATGCAGAATAATCAAATTGTTTTGATCTTGATTCAGGTGTGAAAGTATTTGTGTGAAATAAGGCAGCACAACTTCATCCGGTGGAGTGGTTCTGTCTAGTAATCCTGTATTTTTCAGCCGTTTTTCAAAAGCATATACCGTATGTTGTGCCCCCTCTGTCAGATTGGAAATAGATGTACCTGCCGCTGCCTGGTTTGTTATTATAAAACTATTTATATTCAAAAAATTACATATATCAAAAATAAGGATGCTGTTTTTAATGGATAATGGGTTTGTATAGTCCGAATTGGAAAGTATTTGAGGCAGTACTGCTGTTGTAAGATTATCCAGAGCAAAGCAATTTTTTAATAAAATAAAATCGCCTTTTATGGAATTTATCTTTTGTTTCCGGGAAAGGAAAGGTGTGTTTTTAACCGGATGTCCATAGCAGTTCATTGCATGGGCTGTAGCAGATTCTCCTATAATCAAAATACATGTTACCGGCAGATCACTTTTTTCTTTGCTGCAAATTCCTTTTTTCAGATAGTTTTTTGCGTGTAGCCGTCCTTCAAGAAAATCCCTTTTTGCCAATTCCGCGTTGTAAACACCCGCAAGATATATTCTGCATACCTGCCGGGGATAGGCGATCCCGATAATATTACTTTTCATACACCAAATAAATAGGCAAAGAATGTTCAGCAATCCTGTAAGAATATATATTTTTTTATTTTGAAAATATAACTTTTTTGAAAATTTCTTTTTCCCCATTTTCCCTGAACAATAATAAGCAGAAATAAAAATCAATGTTGAAGCCAATCCTCCTGCAACAGGAAGAATTTGTTTTCTGTCAGATATGAATTCCTGAATTTCAGGAAAGGAACTGTCACAAATCAGGTAAAAATCTTCAATTTCAAATGTTCTCGAATTTAATTTATAAAAAATGAATATCGTAGCTGTAAAAAATATAATAATAGAAAAAAATGCTGTATATAAAGAATTATACAGGAATTTATATTGGCTTTTCTGTAAAGAAAGTATATGGAATAAAAGAATAAAACAACTTCCGGGAACTATATCCCATAGAGATACAAAACCGTATAAAACGCCGCTTGACAGAATAAGGAGAATAAAAAACAGAAATAAAACCCCCAGCTGTATTTCTGCCTTGCTATCGGATAACTGTGTGTAAAATTCATCCTGCTTGGCTTTATTCGCCTTCTGCAAATTGCTGTTGTCTGCCATTTGTGGTGTTCTCCGTGTTTTAGGAAACACCACAAAAAAAGAGGTGCATCCCTGATTTATACACCCTCACGCGTCCACCACAGACGCACACAGCAAATACAAACGCAGAAATGCACCGTGTATGCGGTCATACACGGCACAAAAATCGTACTTTACTGTGTTAAAGGCTTAATCTACAAGGTGGTGGTTTGTGAGGGTAGCCTTAATTTTTATGCTTATTTTATCTGTTCAAAATTTTACTTTTTGAAACTCCTTTTTTAATATCCTTAATGCAAAATAAATTTTTGTTGCAAAAAATTATTTTGCTCAAAAGTTTTTGTAAAAAGATATGGGGTCCGGGGAAAAGAAAATAAACTTTTTTCAAAAAGTTTTTGTCTTTTCCCCGGAAATATTCCACATTCCTTTTTATTTCTTTTCCATTTTTGCCCAGGAGTCTTTCAAGGTCACGATCCTGTTGAAGACGGGGGCTCCTTCTTTGCTGTCTTTGGTATCCACGCAGAAGTAGGCAAGTCGTTCAAACTGGAAACGGTCGCCTGCTTTGGCGGAAGCAAGGGAAGGTTCGATCTTACCGGTAACAACTTTCAGAGAGTCTTTATTGAGATACTCTTTGTAATCGCCGGTGGCTTCACCAAGATCCGCAAGAGTGAACAATCTGTCATAGAGTCTCACTTCCGCATCCACAGCATGTTTGGCGGAGACCCAGTGGATCGTACCTTTCACCTTTCTTCCGTCAGGGGAGTTACCGCCTTTTGAAGCAGGATCATAGGTACAATGGATGGTCGTCACATTGCCGTCAGCATCCTTTTCAAAGGAGGTGCAGGTAACAAAATAGGCACAACGCAATCTTACTTCCATACCGGGAGCAAGGCGGAAGAATTTTTTGGGGGCTTCTTCTTTAAAGTCATCCCGTTCAATATAAAGTTCCCTGGTAAAAGGTACTTTTCTTGTACCCGCTTCCGGGTCTTCCGGATTGTTGATCACATCCATTTCCTCGGTAAGATCTTCCGGATAATTGTCGATAACGACCTTCACCGGGTCAAGTACTGCCATTGCCCGGGGGCAGCTCTTATTGAGTTCTTCACGGATAAAATATTCCAGAAGAGAGAGATCTGTAAGGGAATTATATTTTGTCGCTCCCAGTTCTTCGCAGAATCTGCGGATCACAGAAGCGGGAACCCCTCTGCGGCGCAAACCGGAAATAGTGGGCATACGGGGATCATCCCAGCCATTAACATAATTTTCTTTCACAAGTTCCAGCAATTTGCGTTTGCTCATTACGGTATAAGCAAGGTTCAACCGGGAAAATTCGATCTGTCTGGGTCTGGGTTCGGGGGCAGCTGCCGCAAGAAGCCAGTCATAGAAAGGTCTGTGGATCTCAAATTCCAATGTGCACATGGAGTGTGTGATCCCTTCCACAAGGTCTTCCAGAGGATGTGCAAAGTCATACATGGGGTAGATGCACCATTTATCCCCGGTACGGTGATGGGAGGTATGACGGATTCGGTAGATGATGGGGTCACGCATGTGGATATTGGGGGATGCCATATCGATTTTTGCACGCAGGACCTTTGTTCCGTCCTCAAATTCCCCTGCCCGCATCCTTGCAAAAAGATCCAGATTTTCCTCTACGGAACGGTTGCGCCAGGGACTTTCTTTCCCCGGAACGGTAAGAGTACCTCTGTATTCTTTCATCTCTTCATCTGTCAACTCACAGACATACGCCTTTCCGTCACGGATGAGTTTGCAGGCGTATTCATAGAATTTTTCAAAGTAATCAGACGCATAATAAAGGTGTTCTCCCCATTCCGCGCCCAGCCAGCGCACATCCGCCATAATGGATTCCACATATTCTGTATCTTCCTTTACGGGGTTGGTATCATCAAAACGCAGGTGGAATGTTCCACCGTATTTCTGCGCCGTACCATAGTCCAGGCAGATGGCTTTGGCGTGTCCGATATGCAGATAGCCATTGGGTTCAGGGGGAAATCTTGTGACCACATGAGGGCATTTGCCTGCGGCAATATCTGCATTGATGATCTCATGGATAAAATTGGTGTTGCCGTTTCCGGAAGCAGCATTTTCCGCTGCGGGATTTTTTTCGTTTTCGTTCATAGGAATCCTGTTATGTTAAGTGTTTATTTTTTATCTGCTCACGTGGGGGCCTATCCTTACATTGATATTGTCCGGACTCACCGATTGGATACTGACCCCCTCTTTCTGGGACCAGCATTTCACGGGAATATTATTATGCAAACCATCTCTGCTGATGCGGGATACATCCGCATAAGGGACAATATCTTTTTCTGTAATACTTTCCATAACGCTCTTGATACCCGAGACGGTGATATCCACCGTTGCGGAAGAGATGATCTCCACTCCCGTTGTGGTATTCACGCTTGACGGCATAAGCAATTTTACGGGAATCCCCCGGAAAGTCCTGCGGATATGGCTTCTGTCCACCGTGACCGAAACCATCACCTGTTCAGGCATCACCGTTAAAAATGTATTTTCCGGCAACGCAAGAGGAGCAGAATAGATAAAAGACCTTGTTACTGTGGAATCCAGCGGGATCTCCTTCGTATTGATCTTTTCCAATCCTTTCAAAAGGGAAGAAGGCCCGGAAACAAGCACTTCCTCCGGCTGGGCGGCGGCTTTCAGAACCGTATACGTTTCCGGCAGATTCCTCATCTGTTTGAGGTCGATCTCCACTTTCACATTCCGGGATACTCTTTTATCCACTGCCACCGTAACAGTCTGGGGGAACACATCTGCCACACTGATACCGAAAAAGGCATCAACGGCAACATGATCTTTCAGCCGGATCTCATATTTCTCCTGTCCATCCTGCACTTTCACAGGCACCTGGATCCTTACATTTCTTTCCGGAACAGCCTTTGCCGCAAGAGTACTGCATTTGAGAGTGACCGTTACCGCCGCAGGCTTGTTCAGGATATAATACCCCTCCGGCACTGTCACTTTCACAGGTACATTTTCCACCTTTACGATATGCTGTACTTTGTTATTGTGATAGTAAGCGAAAATCAGAAGAGCAAGGGCAAGAGCAAGCAATTTCCTTGCAGGATCGTTTTTGATGAAATCCGGAATCCTGCTGTATAATCTTTCCCAGAAAGAACGGTTGAAAAATCTCATTTTTCCACCTCGGTTTTCTCATTATTTTTCTGTAAGGAGACCGCCTTTGCCGGAAGCATCTCTGTAAAATGATCCAGAATACGGCTTTTCTGGGAGGAATCCACCAGGCGGTTCCGCAGAAATGCAAGAAGATCCGCTTCGCCGGGATTACGGATAAGTTTTCCTTTGAATGCCACACTGACTGTCCCGGTCTCTTCCGAAACCACCACTGCCACAGCATCCGTTTCCTCGGTGATCCCCACTGCCGCCCGGTGCCGTGTCCCCAGAGTTTGATTCACCGGCATATCATGTGCCAGAGGCAGGATGGCATGGGCGGCAACGATCTTGCCGTCTTTGATGATGACCCCGCCGTCATGCAGAGGTGAATTGGGATAGAAAAGACTTTGCAGCAGACGGGCGGAAATTTTGCAATCCAGCGGCTCTGCCGAACTGATGATATATGCCATACCGATCTTACATTCAAAAATGATCAATGCTCCGCAATACCGCCTTGCCATCTGGGAAACGGCTTTCACCACCTCTTCAATAGCCTCGGACTGTTCCTGTTTTCTGTAAACGGATACGGTCGTACCCAACAGTGCCAATGCCCTGCGCAATTCCGGCTGGAACACGATAACAACTGCCGTAGCCAGTACCGGCCACAGATTCTGCAAAAGCCATCCCAATACTTCCAGCTGCATATACTGAATGAGGATGATCGCCGCGATGAGAAAAATTACGATCCCCACAAGGATATAAACGGCTCTTGTCCCCCGCAGAAAGTACAGGATAACATACATGAGAAGAAAGATCAGGGAAAAATCCAGAATGGGTTTAAGGAGACTCCAACTCTGACTGATCATTGCAGATATATCCGTAATGAATCCCATATTTTCTATCCTTCCTTTTGAATTTTCCCGCCTTTAAGGGGATCAAAAAATGTGTCCGTTATATATAATATAACGCCATTTTTCCTTTCTGCCATCAGCGGGAATGAAAAAATATGAAATATTTTCAGAAAAATCCTGTTAAAGATGCCGGATATACTCTGTAAAGTTTTATGGGACCTTCTGAAGCAACCATATGAAGTCTTGTTTCGCGCATAAATTTTTCTTTATATTTTTCCGGGAGCTGGTACAGAGCCAGATTGGTGATGAATATTTTATTGCAGGAAAGTACTCTTTCTGTGAGATACCAGGCGTTTTTGCTGATCCTGTATTTGGCGGGGAGAGTATCTGCTATCACAACAGAGAAGGGAAGGATCACCTTTTTTCCCGGGATCGCCTGCAGTGCCGCAAAATGATCCTCCGGAGAAGATGGCATTTTTTCTCTGAATACAGAAGCAGATGTGATCTTTTCCAAAGCAACAGCTTTTCCTGCATATTCCAACTCTCTGGAAAAGGGCAGGATCGTAATATCTTTCCTCAAATAAAATGAACTTAACGCCGGATTGAAGTTGACAATAAGATGTGATCTTTCAGGCAGATATTTTTTACAGAATTTGAGAAATGTTATTTCTGTATAAGTAATCGGTACAGTCATAATGGGAGTTAAATAATTTGAAAGCCTGTGATTCAGTACACCTGCGGCAATAAGAGCCGCCAGAGAAAAGGCAAAGACCAGTTTTTTTATCTGTTTCCGCTTTGTGAAAAAAAGAATACTTCTCCATAAGGCGATACTTCCCGTACAGAGTGCCAATACAGATGCCGGCAGAAAGAACCTTTCAAAACAGAAATAATGGAATATATACAGAGAAAACAGAATGAAATAATGAAAAAGAACAAAGAAAAATCCCCATTTCCATACAGAAAAAATCTTTAAGTCCGTTCCTTTTTTCCTTTGCAGAAAAATGTAAAGAACACCGGAAAAAAGAAAGAAAAGAAAGGGAAGAAGTATGCCCGTTTTCAGAAGAACAGGAAAATTTTTCCCGGCATAGGAAAAGTCAAAAAGCAGGGAGGGAAAATCGTAGGGAACAGGACACCAGTAATGGTAGCCGCTTCTTCTTATACTGCCGAAAGTCCTGTAATTGTAGTACAAAGTTCCGCAGAGAGTCAGAAAAGCGGGAAATATCAGAATCCCCCAGTATAAAATTCTTTTTTTCCACTCTTTTACACGGGAAAAAATCAGCAATGCAAAGGGAAAAAGCATAAAATATCCGGTGGAACGGATGCCGCCTGCCCAGGCACATATAATGGCAGAAAAAATAAGAAAAGAGAGAGAAAATTTTTCTTTTGATGCTGTTTTTACCAGCAGAAAAAGGGCAAGGGCAAGCAATGCCGTATAAGGGATCTCCGTCATGGCACTGTTGCAAAAAATAATAAATTGGGGAAGAAGCAGAAGAAGCGGGATGGAAAAAAGCACTCCCGGAAAACTTTTCAATATTTTCCCCGTTCCCGCCAAAGCAAAAAGCAACAGCAATGCGGCAGAGAAACACCCGTAAACCCCAGCCATCATCTCCCCGGAAAAAAGCCATACCCAGGGAGCAAAAAATGTTGCCGGAAGGATAAAGGAATACCTTGAAGGATACCAGGAATCATTCAGGAAAAAGCCGCATTTGCCACTTTTGGCAATGTGGTATGCTGCAAGAGCGTTTTCTGTACTGTCCGGCACAGTGGTTGGGAAAAAACTGCTTTCCGCAGGATAAAAAGCCGTAAGGGCAAAAAGGAAAACAAGAAGAAAAAGGATCGTGAGAAAAAATATATTTTTCTTTCTTTTACTGTTCATCATTTTTCTTTCTCTTTTTATTCGTAACGCAATGCTTCAATGGGGTCGAGTTTGGAAGCTTTCCACGCAGGATAGAAGCCGAAAAGAATCCCCACACAGGCAGAAACCGCTACCGCAGTGAGCATCCCGCCGGGGCTGGGTTCAATGGGCCAGCCCAGCTGGAGATTGACCATAACTGCCGCCCCCCGTCCCAGAAGGATCCCGAACAATCCCCCCACAAGACACAGCAGAATGGACTCCACAAGAAACTGTTTGAGAATATCCCTTGATCTTGCCCCCACCGCCATACGCAAACCGATCTCTCTTGTCCGTTCCGTTACGGAAACAAGCATGATATTCATGATCCCCACGCCGCCGACAGCAAGAGAGATGAGGGCAACGACAAGGAGAAGATTGGTCATAAGTTTACTTGTACCGGAAAGAGTCTGCATGAAAGCGGCAGAATTCATAATACGGAAATCATCTTCCTGCCCTTCTTTCAAACGGTGCCTTTCCCGCAGTACGGAAGTAACTTCTCTTACAAGACTTCCCACTTTTTCCGGAGAAGCCGCCATAAGCTGGATCTGGTCGATGCGTTCAAATTTCGGGGTAAGAAGGGTATCTTTTTCCAGATTGGAGGCCTGTTCCGGATAAAATGCCACGCCAGTGGCAGGATAAAGATCACTTGGAGAACTGGAAGGAGTACTGCTGGTATTGCTGGCACTTCCGCTTTTGAATCCTGTAATCCGCAACTGGGCAGTTGACCAGGGCATAACGATCACATCATCTTCATCCATCCCCATCATATTTGCCCCTTTCACCTGCAATGTACCGATAATACGGAAAGTCACATTTTTGATACGGATCTCCGAATCCACGGGACTGTTTCCGCCGAAAAGTTCCTGTACTACTTTCTGTCCCACAAGACACACCCTTGCCCTTGCATCCACTTCCCGTTCCGTAAAACATCTGCCTTCCGCCACTTTCCAGTTGCGGATAAGGAGGTAGGAGGGACTTGTTCCGATGATCAGATTGGGAACCCAGTTGAGGTTGCCTGCCACAGCCTGACTGCCGGAAGAGCGTACGATGGGGGCTACTGCCGCAGCACTGGCACATTCCAGCATGATGGCAGTACAATCATCAGCGGTAAGGGAGATGGCACTTCCCGCTGACTGGCGCACTCCGCCGGGATGACGGGGCGCTCCGCTCATAACGAGAATGGAGTTTGCGCCCATCCCCTCAATGGAACTTTTTATGGCACTGGCAGAACCGTTACCGATCTCCATCATGGCAATAACGGCGGCGATCCCGATAACGATACCCAATGCAGTAAGCAATGCCCTTGTAGGATTTCTCCGCAACGCTTTTACTGCCACCCCCAGAGTCTTCCATAATGTCATTTTTGCTCTCCTTTCCGCAAATATCCATCCAATCCGGCACATCCGGAAATGGCTCCGGCAGGTGAAAATGCCCCGGAAACAATGCTTCCATCGTGGATATGGATAGTTCTTCTGGCACATGCGGCTACTTCCGTGGAGTGGGTCACAAGGATTATGGTAATTCCCTCTTTATTGAGTTCTTCAAAAAGGTTCATCACATCCACACTGGTTTTGGAATCCAGATTCCCGGTAGGTTCATCGGCAAAAAGTACCGGCGGACGGTTCACCAATGCCCGGGCAATCGCCACCCGCTGCTGCTGACCGCCGGAAAGCTGGGAAGGAGCATGATCCATTCTGTCGGAAAGCCCCATTTTTTCCAGCATCTCTTTTCCTCTTTTTATAACTTCGGAATTGGATAATCCCCCGGCAGTATAATAAAGAGGCATGATCACATTTTCCAATGCGCTGGTACGGGGCAGAAGATTGAAACTCTGGAACACAAAGCCGATCTTTTTATTACGGATCTGCGCTCTTCTGTCTCCGGAAATACTTCCCACTTCCTCCCCGTCCAAAAAATACTCTCCGGCGGTGGGGCGGTCAAGACAGCCAAGAATATTCATAAGTGTACTTTTGCCCGAACCGGACGCCCCCATCAACGCCACATATTCCCCTTTTTCCACGGTCATGGAAATCTTTTTCAGCACGGGGACAGACAATTCCTCTCCCAGAGAGTAGGTCTTATCCACCTCTCTCAACTCGATCAGAGGAAATTTTTCACTTTGGAACAGCTTTTTTGCTTCCATCATTTCCTCCCGTCAGCGTGCGGGGGTGGCTTTTTTGTTCATATTACGCTGTCTCCTGGGCGGAGTGGGCATAAAGGGACTCTTTTGGGCTCCGGAACGCATAGAAGGAGATTTCTTTGCCGAAAGGATCTCGATTCCGGTAATGATCTCATCGCCTTCTTTCACATCTCCGGAAAGGATCCCGGTAGTAAAACCATCGGAAAGACCGCATTTCACCTGCACAGGAACAGCCTTATTCTCCCGCAATACCCATACAAGGCGTTTGCCTTTTTCCACATCCGGTCTCACCGCTCCGGGAGGCGTGAACCGCAAGGCGGTATTGGGGACGGAAAGGACATTTTTACTCTGGGCAAGGATAAATTTCACATTGGCGGTAAGATAGGGAAGGAGAGTCCCGTCGGAATTATCGGTACCTACTTCCACAACGTAAGTGACCACATTCTGGGACATGGTGGCATTGAGTCTTATTTTCTGGACTTTTCCGGCAAATTTTCTTCCCTGGAACGCATCCACAGTAAACACCACATCCTGTCCCACTTTGATATTCCCCACATCCGCTTCATTGACAGAAACCCATACTTCCATCTTTTTCAGATCTTTGGCAATAAGGAAAAGACTGGGGGCACTCATACTGGAAACCACTGTCTGCCCCACGCTGACCCTGCGGTCAATGATCACCCCGTCCACCGGAGATTTGATCACACAGTAATCCAGATTGCGTTTGGCATAACTTTGTGCTGCATTGGCACTGGCAAGCTGGGCTTTGGAAACGGCGATCTGCGCTTCCGCCACGGCAAGAGCGGCACGGGCGGTCTCATAATCGGCTTTGGCACTGTCATAAGCACTCTGGGCAATGGCACGGACAGGGTTCAAAGTCCGGGCGCGTTCATAATTGAGTTTGGCAAGATTGAGTTTGGCCTTGCTTTGCAGAACGCTTGCTTCCGCACTGGTGATGGCGGCTTTTGCCTGCAGCTGCTGGGCTTCGGCACTTTTCAAATTGGAAAGATAAAGAGAGTCATCAATATTGGCAAGAACCATCCCCTCTTTCACTCTTGAACCGTAATTGACCTCCTGACCATCGGCATCCGTACCGAATTTGGCGATCATCCCCTGCACCTGGGCACCCACATTCACCAATTCTTCCGGTTCAACAGTACCTGTGGCACTGATGGAACGCATGATATCACTTTTTACTGCTTTTTCTGTGATGAATACAGTTTTTTCATCTTTATTCGCATACTTGCGGTAGCCCAGAAATGCCGCTCCCAGAATAATAAGCAGAACGAAGATGACAAGAGAACTTTTCAGGAAATTTTTCATTCTTTACTCCTTTTCTTTTATTTCTTTACCGTATAACGCCGCAACACACGGAAATATTGTTTTGAAATCACTGTTTTTGCCCGGTGATTTCAAAACAAACGCCAGAGAACAGTTTATACAGAAAAACTGTCCTGCTGTTCTTTTTTCTGTTTCTCCGGAAAAGGAGTTTACAGAAAAATATCAGATATCCAGACCCGTTGCCGGATCTTTTTTCATCACAATATTCATGCACTCCACTGCGGCACCGGAAGCACCTTTGCCCAGATTGTCATAACGGGCAATGAGCAGAATACGGTCTTCATTTCCCTCCACTGTGATCTGCATGGAATCTTTATTTTTCAACGTATTTGCAGAAAGAAGTCCGTTTTCCGAAGCATTTTCCTCATATTTTACGATTTTTGTCGTGTAAAGATCCTTATAGACCTTTTTCACATCCTCCACTGTTGCACCATGGAGAAGCTGTTCTTTGAAAAGGGGCACCGTTACCAGCATACCGCTGTAAAAACCATCCACGATGGGGCAGAATACAGGAGAAGTTTTCAATCCGGTAATGGCATTCATCTCTTTCAGGTGTTTATGCTGCTGTGTGAGCGCATACTGACGGGGGGCGTTGAAAGTATCCGGTCTTGCAGGATCTTCATATTCGGCAATCATCTTTTTACCGCCTCCGCTGTAACCGGTGATACTGTGGCAGGTAAGAAGCGCATTTTCAGAGATCAGACCTTTTTCGATAAGCGGTTTGACCAATGCAATAAAACCGCTGGCATGACAACCCGGTACGGCAATCCTTTTTGAAGTGGCTACTTTATTGAAATATTCCGGAGACAATTCCGGAAAACCATACGTCCAATCGCTTAACGTTCTGTGGGCAGTGGAGGTATCCAGTACCACAACAGACTCATTTTCGATCATGGAAACAGCTTCTCTGGAAGCATCATCAGGCAGACAGAGAAAAGCGATATCGCAGCAATTGAGCATTTCTTTGCGTTTTGCAGGATCTTTTCTATCCTCTTCGGAAAGAGTAAGCAAAGTTATGTCGCTGCGGCTCTGAAGCCGGTCGTAGATCCGAAGCCCGGTGGTACCGGCCTTCCCGTCGATGAATACTTTTGTTGTCATTTTTTATTCTTTCTTTTTGTTCCGGCAATGCCGTTTTTATGACAGGAGACTTCGACCCTGCCGTGAGTTATGTTTATTAATATACTCTTCTTTTGTTGAAAAGCAAATAAAAAACATTCTCTTTGCCCCTCTGCATAC
>JAGBXB010000107.1 GCA_017629515.1 Lentisphaeria bacterium
CCGTACCAGTTGAAATAGGCGGCGGTTTCCTTATCCACTTTTCCAAGATATGTTTTCAGATCCACGGAACATTTTGCCGCACCCTGGGCAGCTCTGGGGAAATATACTCTTGCAAAACGCACGGCCCTTGTAGAGAGTTTGGGCGTTGAATATAAAGAGAGCCGGGGAGCATAAAGAGTGGGACTTGCAGGAATTACTGTACCGCCTTTTCCCGGCCAGAGTTTCCGCACGCCAAGTTTGTCAAGGAAATAGTAAACAGCAAGCGTTGTTCCATCTCCTTTTCCGCCTAAATACAGTTTATTGCCTTTTGTTTCCGCTATTGCCGTATCCGTACCGGCGTCTTTCAGATTTCTGGAAGCAATATGGGCATTACTTTCATCAAAAAGGATGACGGCATTGCCACTTTTGGGAACAGAATGAACGATCCTGAATTCGGCACCCGTAATATCATGCAGATATTTTGCTGTCCTTTTTGCCAGAGGAAGTGTCTTTCTGGTACTTGAAACGATCACTGCCTGCGCTTTTCCTTCCTTACTCAGAAGGAAAGCATTGTCAGGAACCGTGTATTTTTTACAGACGACCTTCTTGGGGAAGTTCGCCGGTTTGGGCAGATTGCCCGGTTTTCCCAGAGGAACCAGTCCCCATTGTGCTTTTTCAGGAAAATCTTTGCGTAAAGCGATATTGGCAGGACTTCTGAAGAGAGTAACAAAAAGTTTCTGAAGATCGGCAGAGGCACGGCCGCGTTCATTCAGGATAAAGAGTCCGTACTCATCCGGTTCTCCCAGAACCTCATTTTTATTGGGGATAAGCCGGTAGGGATTGGTAGCGATCCAGTAGAGGAAACCTTTGCCCACTTTATTTACGGTAAAAGCGGGGATATTTCCCTTATTTGTGCGGAATTCGCCAAGAACAGTTGCAGTAGTAAGTTTACCGGGTTTTGTATTGATCCTGTTGTTCCATTTCAGTTCCCGGGAAGTTATTGCAGCCTTTTTCCGCCAGCTTTCCCCTCCTTTGGTAAAGAGGAACTCCTTTACGTCACCAGTTTTTACTGCCCCAAAGGAAGAGAAACCGAAGAGAGAGGCAAGCACCCCCATATTACGTCCGGCAAGGAAAGAAGGAATGTTGCCGCATGTAACGATGACACCTCCATTTTCCAGGTATTCCCGTACAGTTTTCAGGGTTTCCGGATCAAGCCAGTTCTTTCTCTGTTTATCATGTTTGAGGGTTTCTCCAATATAAACAAGAGCATATTTTTTATATTCAGAAGGCAAAAGCTGTTTTACGCTTTTATACTCAATATTCTCATTGCGTAAAGCCATAGAGACCCTTGAAGCATCGCCGCCTGTAATAACAGCAGGGAATTTGGAAGGGATCTTCTGAACAGCGGGGAACGTATTGAAAAGAGCAGAAAGGAAAGACGCAAATCTTTCCGCTCCCCTGCCCTGTTCATTCAATTCCCATTTGCCGTTTTTGGAATGATATCCAAGTTCGATCTCACCGTTGCCGGCGATCCGGTGTAAAGTGGGAGCCAGATAATACACTCTGCCTTTGCCGTAAGTGCGTACGGTACCGGCAGCATAGTTTTTTCCTTTTACAGTAAAAGCAAGGAAAATTTTTGCTTCCGTAAGATCTGAAGCAGAAATGGTCACATTACGCAGCCAGGAGGCATATTTTCCCTTGCAGACACTTTTTGCGGCAAGCGTTTTTTCCGTAACAACGGCAAAAGATGCAGGATCTTTTGACAAAAGAACAAAGGAACGGAAACCAAGGAAATCCGCATACTTTGCTGCAAGTTTTTTATTATTTCCGGTAAGCTGGAAAGCTGTATCACCGGAAAGGATCAAAATACCGCCATCAGCAACATATTTTTTCACCTTATTGAAATCAGCATCATTCCAGGCATTTAACGCGATCCCCTGAACACTTTCCCCGATATATACAGCACTGTATGCTGAATAAACATTGCTGGAAGGCCATGTACGGATCGTTTCAGAAGCAATATTTCCATCGGTCAGGGCTTTTGCCGCCTTCCATGTATCGGAACCATGTCCGAGAAGAAGCACTTTTCTGCCTTCTGCACCTGAAAGAAAAAGTGCAGAACACATGAAAAAAAGAAAGAAAACACTTTTGAATATTTTCATTTTACATTCCCTTAATTTTCAATGATTCTTATTTTGAACATGGATGTTGTGATCCGGTATTTGCGGCGGATGTCAGAAACTGTATCATGGGAAACATCACCGGCATACTGCAAAAGATTCGCCCCCCGGTTGTGTCTTGCATGAACTGCTCTGTAAATAGAAGAATTGGTGGATGCCCTGTCGATAAATGCCCCCTGCCCTTCATAGGTATCCCAGTAGGAATCCATGAGAAGAGGCCGCAAGCGGATGTTTGCAGGAATGGAAGAAGCATACCATGCGGAATGAGTGGGCCATTCCCGGAAACGGGAATAACGCAATATGTTGTTGATGGTACCGTATGTCTTTGCAGTTCTGTTTTCAAGATTGGGCTGGTATTTGTTCGGAGGCGCACCGGGGCAGATCCAGCTGTTGCGCTGTTTCAGATGCCCGGAATCGTAATAATGGGAAAACCAGTAAATAGCCTTTTCCCGTTCATCCACATCCTTGGCCTTATTGTTGTTCGGCGGCATCCAGTCCTTGTAATCATCAGAATAGTTGACGATCACAAGATAACACTGCCGCAGATTGTTGATACACTGGGTGGAAACTGCCATTTTACGGGCTTTGTTCAGAGCCGGAAGCAGCATGCCTGCCAGAATTGCGATAATTGCAATAACAACAAGAAGTTCGATCAGAGTAAAAGCTGCCTTTCTGAAAGAACTTTTTTGCGGATGATACTTTACAGGAGTCATCCCCTTTGTGATCCATTCCTTCATACGTTTTTTCCTTTTTTGAAATTTTGTTGATTTTTATTTTTTTGTGATTATTTGAATATCAGAGAAAGTACCGTTTCCAGCCTGGAAATCTTTATAACGTCCCCGTCGATGCTTATTTCAGGGAGAGGTTCCGGAGAAACTGCCTTAACAAATTTTCCTGCCTCATCCGGGATGGTCAGGACAAGATCCGAAACAATATTCTCATTTTCAGGATTCAGAAGGTGTACTGCTCTTGAACCATCTTCCAGCGTGAGCCGTTCCACGAAAATATTTTCTTTGTTCAAACGCACCGCACGGGAGAGGTTCTGCAAAAGTTTTTTGCGGAATTCCGCAACTGCTTCGGGTGTATCTTCCGGAAGGGGAATGATCGTTTCCTGTTGGAAAGGATACACTTCCCTTTCTTCCCCGTTTTCATGGTAAACGCCGGGTTCGCCCAGGAATATGAGTTTGACTCCTTTTTCGCCCAGTAACCGGATCTCTTCCACTTCTTTATCGGAAAGATATTCCGCATGGGGTATGATAAGTGTCTGATTCTTTACTTCGATATTTTCCAACTGGGTAATGGAATAGACGGCACCATTTTCAGCAAGGATATCGGCTGCCAGATAGAAAGTCTTATCATAGGCTGTTTCAGAAATAAGGCGGGAATCCGGCAGATAAAGGAACTGCACATCTTCAAGAGTTTTTCCGGAATAAAGAAAACAGTTCTTTTTGAAGTAATGGAAAGCATCGCGGATGGTGGAATAATGCAGGTCATTATCCAGCAGCATTTCAGAACCGTGTTTCACAGCACGGGCAGCCCAATTCGTACCGACGATGGAACCAAAAATCATACCTTCAAAGATCACCCGTTTCATTGCTGCAGCAGTACGGGGTTCGACACCGAAATCCTGCCACAGAGTATTGAATACTTTTTTACCTGTCATGGAAGCAAGTTTATAAGCAATAATGGCGTTTTTCAGTTCCCCGTTACGATCTCTTCCGATAAATCTTGCAGGAGTTTCAATGAAAAGATAATCGGATTCCTTATCCAGAGCTATCTCAAAACCAAGTTGAGCCGCCCCGATCTTACTGTCCGCAAAACCGTTGTTGGCAAGGATCTTTACAGAACCATTGCCCAATGCTTTTGCATTGCGGTAAATATTGCAGAATACAGATTCATAAAGGTGTCTGTAATAACGCAAAGCCATAATGGCAACAGGATCCGTCCCCCGTACCAGAGGAACCATGGGAAGCCGGACGTGTTTGAATGAGGGAAGCCCCACAGAACGGGGATCGGCAATATTTTCTTCCAGAAAATTCCGGAACCCCTCCAGACATCTTTCACAACGGCAGATGGGGGCTACTGCATTATCCACATGGAAGCCGTCAAGGCCGATCTCTCTGATACCGTATTCCAGTACTTTGGGGTAATATTCCTTATAGTATCTTGAATTCAGACACAGATAATCCCGGTAGTTATCCGATTCCTTGCCATTGGCGCGTTTGATCCGCATGGAATCAATATCCGGGATCTCACAGGCAAGTGCTTCATCATAAACGCAGTTGATTGTAGCATATCCCAATACGGTCATACCGTATTTGTGGGCGATCTCCACGATCTTTGCAGTATTCTGCATCTCCTCTTTTTCAAATTCCATACCCATAGATTTGTAAAAGTGCGTATAAATAAGGTTTACCCCCATATCCGCAAGACGGGCAATAGCTTCTTCTGTATGAAGTCTTTTATACCAGGGTTCCACCCATTCCCCATTACCGAAAAGAGAACGTTTATTTCCGTTCCGCCTTTTGTAAAAAGCAAGAGGCTCATGCCCCCAGAACGCCCACAGGATCGGTTTTTCTGCCATTTCAATCTCCTTTTGTTTGTGTTTTCAAAGTTAATATATCTGCAAAAGGCTGAAACAACAAAATATTTTCAGCCAAATAAACTGTGATTTTCCGCCAAAAATATTTTTCAGATTTTTTATACAGCAGAAAGTTGATTTTCTTAATTACCTATATTATATTTAAATATGAAAAAAGAAAGGGGGGCTGAATATGAACACAACAGACGGCAAAACAGGCGGGATAATATTTTCAGACAATGTAACAGAGTTGGGTCATCTCACCAGGATCGCCAATTTTTACCCCCATGTGATCCGGCTCGGACATTTTGAAAGGGCCGCCTTTATTCCGAAACGTCAGATCGAAAATACCCAGATATGTATC
Source organism: Lentisphaeria bacterium (assembly GCA_017629515.1). GTDB lineage: Bacteria > Verrucomicrobiota > Lentisphaeria > Victivallales > UBA1829 > RGIG5327. The sequence goes on from JAGBXB010000107.1 coordinate 5,105, forward strand.
CAGACTTACAGTATTCCGGCATCCCCGGATCTGCTGATCGACGGGCGGCGGTACGATGTGAGTTGTCCACGAGTCCTGATCAAACGCTGCGGCGAGGTCCATGAAGTACCCATATCGGGGAATGTCAGCAGTTTTTATTTTGTTTATGCACCGGATTCCGGTGTGGAAAAAATGCTTCCGCCGGATCTTGTATGCAGCAGCCTTACCATTACCGACCACCTGCAGAATCTGATCAGTACGGCAACAGAGTTATGCCGCAGTACGGGAAATTTCGGAACATGCGACAGGATTGATGAATGTTGTTTTTCCATACTGCAGGAACTGGTATTGAGTCTTGCAGTACGGAATAATCCGCAAAAAAAGACAGGACAGAAGATCAGTCAGATCCTGTCCTGGCTCCAGAACCATTACTGCGAACAGATAAACTGGGAGGAGCTTGCATTACAATTCGGCTTTTCAGAGCGTTCCTTTTTACGGCATTGGCAAAAAAATATGACTTGTTCCCCGAAAGAATACATTATCAAACTGCGTTTTGCCAGAGCGGAAAACATGCTTTCAGATTCCCACCTGAAAATATCGGAAATTGCTGCAAAGATCGGCTACGGTTCCACAGAATCCTTTATCAATGCCTTCCGGAAAAGATACGGGATCTCCCCCCTTGCCTACCGCAAACGCTTCTGGCTGCAATAAGTTTGAAAGCCAGTTCAATATTGTTGTGCGGTGGAGTTTTGAAAGGGAAATACAAACCTTTCGGCGGCATCGGTTTTGGTGTAGCCTTTTTCTTTGCCCGGGAAGGGGCGTGTCGCGGCGGTTGCGGCAAGGTTCGGGTAAGTGTCAAAAAACAACAAAAAAGCCCTAACTTTTTTTTGCAGTCTTGCTGAACAATCTCTTACAGCGGAGAATTTGGGGAGATTTTATGCGGATTTTGTCGTATAATACAGTTAAATATATTTAAGCACCGTCAGGTGCGTTGTAAAAAGCAACACATCCTCCCGCCGACAGGCGTAAACTTCACAAGTGGAGCGATAGCGAAACATCTTCACACGCGACTGAAAGGAGCGACTTCACAAGCAAGGCTTCCGGAGTTTGGTGAAGATGTGAAGAAAACCTTCGGTTTTAAGTGAAGAGCTTTTGTTGGCACAAAAGCGTGAAGTGAAGACTAG
>JAGBXB010000108.1 GCA_017629515.1 Lentisphaeria bacterium
GAAACAGGAAATAACATTGTTGCAAGCCTTGTAAAACAGTTGAAAGATTTTGTTCCGGAAGAAGTTCCGCAGGGGGAAATGGTCAAACCCACCAATGCTGTATGGGGATATAATTTCAATAAAAAGAAAACTTGCGGCAGAGAAAAAGGCAAATAAACTATTCTTCCGTCCGGAGCAAAAAGAAAATCACATAGAAATAACCTTTAAAAAAGATTAAGGAGATCATATCATGGCAAGAAACATGCACAAATTTGAAGAACTCACCCCCTGGGAATTTGATCGGGAAAAGGAACGGGCATCCATTATTTATATTGCCGCAGGGCCTGTAGAATACCATGAAGAGTGCAACGCTCTTGGTATCGACCCCTGCAAAGGTTATGAATGGTGTCTGCGTGCAGCGGAAATCACCGGCGGGATCGTATTCCCCATGGTTCCTTTCGCCCCCGCAGGAGCAAGACCTTTCTGCGACAGGGAAAAAATGCGGGAACACATGAAAGACCCCCACTATACGGAATACCGTAAAACCCCCGGACTTTATCCCGGAGTATTCAGTGCCAGAGAAGTCTGCTACCCCCTTTATATGGAATTACTGGAAACATTTGCCATTGAACACAAATTCAAACTTTGCGTATTCTTCGGCTCTCACGGACCGGCCGGTCAGATGATCAAGGATATTGTGAAAGATCATACCACAGGCGACCATTCCGGCTTTACCGGGGGCTATCAGAAAATTGCCGGTGACTTCCACGGCATGACCGTTATGGCGGTTGGTTCACTGGATTATAATATGGATATTGTGAAAGAAGAATATGCGCGTCTCGGGATCGAACGCATCAATCATGGCGGAATGTGGGAAGCTGCGATCAATTACGCCATCAATCCGGAATATTTCCAGATCGATAAAATCGATGAAAGCAAATATCCCCAGCATTACGGAAATCTTGCGGAAGAACACTTTGAAGGCTGTCTGCGTCCGGTGAAATCCGAATTCAAAAAACTTACCCCGGAATTTGCCAGACGCATTTTTGATATAACTACAGAGCGTTTTGCCGCCGATGTATTGGAAAACTATAAAAAAGTAATGGAAAAAGCATAAAAAAAGGAGAAGAAAATGGCAAGAAATATGCACAAATTTGAGGACATCACCCCTATTGAATTCGATCAGGAAAAGGAGCGGGCCTCCATTATCTATGTAGCTGCCGGGCCGGTGGAATACCATGAAGAATTCAATGCTCTGGGGATCGACCCATGCAAAGCGTATGATATCTGCCTGAAAGCGGCAGAAATCACCGGCGGGATCGTTTACCCCATGCTGCCTGTTGCCCCCTCCGGAGCGTATCCCGGTGCAACAAAAGAAAAGCTGCAGGAAAGTATGCGCAATCTTACATTCGGCGAATATACCCGTACGCCACAGCTCTATCCCGGTGTTTTTCACAGCGGCGAACTTTGTAAAGCATTGTATCTGGAATTACTGGAAACATTCGTTCTGGAACACCATTTCAAACTTTGTGTATTTTTCGGCGGGCACGGCCCGGCGGCAGATATGATCAAACATATCGTTACAGAAGAAAATCCCGGAATGGAAAAACCTGTATTCGGCACCCATAAACCTTTCTACGGAAATTTCCGTGGCATGAAAGTAATGGCAATGGGTTCTCTGGATTACAATCTGGAATTTGTGAAGAAAAGTTTTGAGGAAATGGGGATCCCCCGTATCGGCCATGGCGGACTTTGGGAAACAGCACTCAACTATGCAGTCAATGCAGACTATTTCCATCCGGAATATATGGATGAAAGTAAATATCCCCAGCATTACGGAGCCTTGAAGGAAGAATTTTTTGAAGGCTGCTGCCGTCCCATCAAATCGGAAATCAATAAATTTACTCCGGAATATGCCAGAACAATTTTTGATCTTACCGTAAAAAACCTTGCTGCGGATGTACTGGAACAATATCAAAAATAAGGAAGAAAAAAATAAAAAATACCTTATGGGAGTGTAATAGCTTTGTACGAAGAGTATTACACTCTTTATTGTATTTTCATAGGAGCAGAATACACATTGTATAAAATCAGAATTTTCTCCCTGCAAATAACGGAGAAAGGCACTGTTTTTGAAAAAATATGATATATCTGTGATTTTTTTTCAATTTTCACTTGAAAAAAAGCAAACTTGCTGTATATTAGTAAGCGTAACGAAAGTTATGTGGCTACTTAGCTCAGTCGGTAGAGCACTGGAATCATAATCCATTGGTCGCTGGTTCGAGTCCGGCAGTAGCCACCATTTTTTTTATCCCTATGCAGGATAAAATTGATTATACCGGGGTAGTAGCTCAGTTGGCTAGAGCACCACGTTCGCAACGTGGGGGTCATGGGTTCGAATCCCACCTACTCCACCATTAAAAAATTCAGCCACTCATTCGAGTGGCTTTTATTTTTTCAATGGTGGAACGAAGTCGCAAGACTTCACTTCACTGCGCAGAGCGCAACTTCACTCAAAAACGAAGTTTTTTCTTCACATCTTCACTTATACCCGGAAGTCTTGCTTGTGAAGTCGTTTCATTACGCTCACGCTTCATTCCACTTGTGAAGACGCTCATTTCATTCGCTTGAGAAGTTTTCTCCCTGCGGGAGTAAGGTTTGTGTTATTTTAACAGCGCGGCGGTGCCGCTTATATAGAATGAAGCCGTCAGGCTTCGCTTCATGGCACGCAGTGCCGCTTCATGCACCGCAGGTGCGCTTCATACGGTGAAGCCGTGCTTCATAAAACCGCCTGACGATGAAGCAGCTCCATTTCATTCCGCTATGAAGCATTTTCCGCTTCGCTCCAAATATGAAGCACTCCGCATCCGCTCCGTATGATGAAAGAGAATCAAAATGAGAGTTCCGCCACTCCTGCTCCGTATTTTCATTTACCAAAGTAAAGTCCTTATCTTCTCCGTTGCTTGTTTTTTCAGATTCTCCCTATGCCTTTACAAAAAACTTTGATACTTAAACTTGTGCCGCAATTACCGCAAATTTTCCGCAGAGATAGATGCACTCGATATTTTTGAAACCGCTTTTTTTCA
>JAGBXB010000109.1 GCA_017629515.1 Lentisphaeria bacterium
CGGTGCTTCCTCCTGCATGTTCTACGGTCTGGGCGGCGACGGTACAGTAGGTGCCAACAAGACCACCATCAAAGTTATCGGTCACCTCACCAACAAAGACGCACAGGCATACTTTGCTTATGACTCCAAAAAATCTTTCGGTCTCACCTGCTCCCACCTGCGCTTCTCCGACAGCCCCATCAAGTCCACCTATCTTTGTAACTCTGCCGACCTCATTTCCTGCTCCACCGCAGCTTATATCGGCCGTTACGATCTTCTCAAAGGCTTGAAAAAAGGCGGTGCCTTCCTTCTGAACAGCACCTATTCCGATGATGAAGTATTCAGCCACCTCACCAGAGATATGCAGGAATACATCATCAAGAACAATATCCGGTTCTACAATGTGAATGCAGAAGCCATCGTCAAGAACATGCCCGGTCTCCGCGGCAAAGGTGCCAACACCGTTATGATGGTTGCCTACTTCAAAGTTTCCGGTATCGTTCCCTTCGACAAAGCCGCCGAAGAAATGAAAGCTCTCAATGCCAAAACCTTTGCTAAAAAAGGTCAGGCTGTTATCGACATGAACAACCAGTTGGTGGATATGGCTGCCGATGCCTGCCACGAAGTGAAAGTTCCCGCTTCTCTGGATGGTATCGCTTATGCTGAACCCCTCAAACTCATCCCCGATGATGCTGACGAGTTCACCAAAAAGATCATCGAACCCTCCATGCGCAACAACGGCGATTCCATTCCCGTTTCCGCCATGTCTCTGGATGGTTCTCTCCCCATCGGAACAGCTGCTCTTGAAAAACGCGGTTTCGCTCCCAAAGTACCCCGCTGGGTAGCTGCCAACTGTATCCAGTGCGGTATCTGCGCCAACGCCTGTCCCCACGCTGCCATCCGTACAAAACTCTTCAAAGTGGAAGATCTTGCTTCTGCTCCCTCCACCTTTGAAACCAAAGATGCCATGCCCAAAGTGGACGGCCTCAAATTCAAAGTGCAGGTTTATGTGGAAGACTGTATGGCTTGCGGTGTCTGTCTGGATCAGTGCCCGCTGCGTGACAAAGAAGGCAAAGCCGCTCTCGTTTGGAGCACACTGGAAGCTGAACGCGCCGCCGGTGAAAACGCCAACGAAAAATTCTTTGAATCCACCGAAGACAATATTCTGGGTAAAGCTTCTCCCAATACTGTCAAAGGTGCTATGCTCCGCAAACCCCTGTTTGAGTTCTCCGGTGCCTGCGCAGGCTGCGGTGAAACTCCCTATGTGAAACTGGTCAGCCAGCTCTTCGGTGAAAATATGGTCGTAGCCAATGCTACCGGATGTTCCTCCATCTACTCCGGAACATTCCCCACCATCCCCTACACCAAAACCAAAGACGGCCGTGGTCCTGCCTGGGCAAACTCCCTCTTTGAAGACAATGCTGAATTCGGTTTCGGTATGCGTATGGCTGTGGATGCCAACCGCTCCACTCTGAAACAGTATTGCGATAAAGTGCTTGCTTCCGCAGAAGCTCCTGCTGATCTCAAAGAAGCCATCACCAAGGCTCTCTCTTTCTGGGACAACAGCAAGACCGATGAAGCATTTGCCGCACAGAAAGCTGCTAAAGAAGTTATTGCCAAATATGCTGCCTCCTGCGATTGCGAAGTTCTCGCCAAAGTCAATGAACTTTCCGACTACTTCTGCGACAAATCCGTCTGGATCATCGGTGGTGACGGCTGGGCAAACGATATCGGTTACGGAGGAATCGACCATGTTGTTGCCTCCAACCGCAACGTGAATATCCTCGTACTGGATACTGAAGTATATTCCAACACCGGCGGACAGGCTTCCAAAGCCACTCCCACAGGTGCTGTTGCCAAGTTCGCTGCCGGCGGTAAGATGACCTACAAGAAAAACATGGGCTTCATGTGCATGAGCTACGGCTATGTTTATGTTGCCAGTGTTGCTCTCGGTGCCGACCGCGCCCAGACCCTCAAAGCCTTCCAGGAAGCCGAAGCCCACAATGGTCCTTCCATCATCTTCGCTTACGCTCCCTGTATCGCTCACAATATCGACATGAGCAAGACCCAGACCGAGCAGAAACGTGCTGTGGAATGCGGCTACTGGCCCCTCTACCGCTACAATCCTGCCAGCGAAAAACCCTTCACCTGGGATGCAAAAGCCCCCACCGGCAACTTCCAGGAATTCATCCGCAGCGAAGGTCGTTACAAAGCTCTGCTCAAATCCAATCCGGAAGCAGCAGAAACCCTCTATGCCAAAGCAGAATCTGATGCTGCAAAACGCATGGAATTCTACAAAAATATCGGCGAGATCATGAAGTAATCTTCTGATTGCCTTTGATTTTGGGGCGCACCTCTTACGGGGGTGCGCCTTTTTTGTTTTCCACTGACCGGACAGACAGTCCGATGAGTCTGATTATTCCGATAAGTCTGATAATATTTCCTTTTTTTTTCCCATTCCTCTTGATATTTTTCATTTCGGAGGTTTATTATATAGAGAACAAATTCAACAAAAAGGAGTCAAAATGACAGCTGAAGAATTGATCAACAAACTTGGTACTGAACAGAAGACCCATATTTCCCATGGCGGCGGCACAATGGAATATTGTTTCAAGATCGTGGGGAAAAGACCTGCCAATGGCAAATATCCCGTTTGTATGCTCCTGCATGGAGCCGGGGAAAGAGGCAACGGCAGTAATAACGGAATCCAGTTGATCCATGGGGCAACGGATATCCTTGCTTATGCCGAAAGTGAAATGGAAGGAATGATCTTTATTGCCCCCCAGTGTCCCGCTGAAAAAATGTGGATCAAAGCTCCCTGGAACCTTACAGAACACACCATGGAGGAAGCCCCCACAAAGGAATTGGCTCTGGCTCTGGAAATATTGGAAAAAGAGATCAATGAAAATGATGGGGATCGTGACCGTATCTATATTACCGGTATTTCCATGGGCTCTTTCGGCTCCTGGGATGCCATAAGCAGAAAGAGTGATTATTTTGCTTCTGCTCTTCTCTGCTGCGGCGGCGGCGATGTGAAACAGGCTCCCAAACTTGTAAATATGCCCATTTATATTTTCCACGGCGGCATAGACAGTGTGGTTCTTCCTTCCCGTTCCAGGGATATGTATAACGCTATCTGCGCGGCGGGTGGTAAGAAAGCGGAATATACAGAGTATGAAGGAGTCAATCACAACTCCTGGACACAGACATACGCCAATAAAGAAGTGTTGAGAAAATTTTTCACCCATACAAAGTGATTTCTGAAATGAAGCAGAAAATGAGAAAATTTTTTCCATTCTTTTTTTCAGGGGAAAAGATACTTTTTTTCCTCTGTTTTTGTTTTTTGTTTTTCCATGCTTCTTTCTGTTCCGGACAGGGCAAAAATGTTAAAGGGGATTCTGTACTGGAAAAACTGCCCTCTGAATTTGCCGGATTTCATAAAACGCAGATCTGGAAAGATGAAGCGGGGGGAGACTGCCTTTTGTACCAGGCTCCCTCCGGATTGTGTTTCCAGGTAAGAAGTACTCCCGGGGGCGGGAAAATTCTTTCCGATGATCCCGCTGTACCGGAAAATAAAAAGAAAATGGAAGAACTTTTCCGCTACCGTCTTGCCGTGGCATCCAAGAGTCCGCCGGAGAAGAAATTGAATATAAAAACGATTTTTTCAAAGAATTTTTCCGTGCCGGGTCTTGCCGGAAAATATCTCCGGGGGGAATGGCGGCAGTATGTTTTTGCTTTCGGGGGAAAAAATGTATTCCGGGCAGATCATTTTATTGCTTTTTACAGGGGAAATGTATTGCAGGTCGAGTTTCTCTGCACCGATGATTTCATGCCTCCTCATGACCGGGAAAAATTTTTCGTCAGTTTGCTTCATACCATCGGGGCAGATTTGTATGACGGGGAGAAGGTTTCCGTACCGGAAAGTTTGAAAAAACTTCTTTCTGCCGCTTATGAAAAATTATTGAGCAACCCCCTTGATGCCATGAACGAAGCATACGCACTTGGTTCTTTTGCCCGGCAGAGCCGCTGGGTAAGTGTGAATATACAGGAAAATGACTTTGTGTGGTATAAAAGCCTTGCACAGGGAAATGAAAAAGAAAAAAAGTATGCCTTTCTGCTTCTTGCTTCCTATATGGCAGGCAATGCCATGGAACAGGTGAAAGAGGGGATCTGTGCCGATAAGCGGGAAGCGGGAATAAAGGCATTGAAGAAGGTATATATTTCGATCAGAGAAAAAGACAATGCTTTTTCCATACCGGAACTGGAAAAATGAACGGAAGAAAGAATATGGAATTACTTGCTCCGGCAGGGGATATGAATTGTGCGCTTGCGGCATTTGATGCCGGGGCGGATGCAGTATATGCGGGACTTAAAAAGTTCAATGCAAGGGAAAGAAGCGGAAATTTCTCCTTTGAAGAATATGGTTCTCTGATCCGGTACGCCCATGAAAAAGGAAAAAAGGTCTATACCACTTTCAATACGGTATTACGGGAAAGTGAGATCGCCGAGGCGGCAGATTTCCTTGCTGAACTGGAATATCTGCATCCGGATGCGGTGATCGTACAGGATTTCGGCATTGTACGCATGATCCGGGAGTATTTCCCCCGTCTCACCATTCACGCTTCGACCCAGATGGCACTGCATAATTCCGATGATATTTCCATTGCCGCTTCCATGGGCATCAAACGGGTGATACTGGAACGGCAGACAACGCTGGAGGAGTTGAGAAGTATTGCGGAAAAAAGTCCTCTGGAACTGGAAGTATTTGTTCACGGAGCATTATGCTGCTGTCTTTCCGGTTCCTGTCTTCTTTCCTCCTGGTTCGGCGGCGCAAGCGGCAACAGGGGAAAATGCAAACAGCCCTGCCGCAGACTTTTCCGTAACGACAGAGGGAAAGAGGGATTTTTCCTTTCCACCGGAGATCTTGCGGCATTTTCCCTTATTCCGGAGTTCCGGAAAATGGGGATCTCTTCCCTGAAAATCGAGGGAAGATTACGGAAGCCGGATTATGTCTCCAATGTGACAAAAGCATACCGTATGCTTCTGGATGCTTCTGAAAAAGAGTTTCCCGAAGTTTTGAAAGAAGCGGAAAAACTTTTTTCCCGTACTGCTTCCCGTTTTTCCTCTCTGGGATTCTATAAAAAAGAATCCGCGCAAAAAGTGATCCGTGCCGGGGAAGTTGGGGGAATAGGTCAGTATTGCGGAAAAGTAACAAGAGTGCTCCCCAATGCACTGGAAACTGTGCTTGCCGGCAGAGTGCATATAGGGGATTTTTTGCGGGTGCAGGGCAACAGCGGGGATACAGGGGAGGTCTTTTGCGTACTCTCCCTTAAAGTCAATGGCAGAGAGTGTATCAAGGCTCTGCCGGGAATGAAATGTGTTATCGGGACGAAGGAAAAGAATATCCCTCATGGCGGAGTCATCTACCGTATCGGGGAAGCCGGGAGCAAAATGGAAGCAAGGATCAGTAAATTGCCACCTTTCAAACCGGAAACACTTCTTGATCTGCATTTGGATAAAGAAGCGCTCACCATATCTTTTCCTTTTGCTCCGGGCAGGCTCTGGCAGGAAAAATTATCTCTTTCCCCTGCGGAAAAACACCCTTTTTCTGCGGAAAAACTTGCAGAAGCCTTTACCGGTATGGGGGAACTTTGTTTCCTGCCGCAGCCGGAAAAATGTCAGGTGAACGGAGAATTTTTCTTTCCTGCAAGCATGTTGAAAGATCTCCGCAGAAAATTCAAAGAGTGGTGCAGTCAGAATCTTTCGGAGGACTTTCTGAAAAAATCCTCTCTGGAAAATAAGAAAAGATTGCTTCTGGACTATGAAAATATGCGTCCATATTCCTGTAACGGGGAAAAGGCGCGTTTGCTGAAAAAAGAGGATAAAGAAAGTTTTTATCCTTTCTTTCTGCCGGAAGGTTCCATCGGGGAACAGGAGAAGAGAATAAGGGAACTTATCGGAAAAAAAGGGAAAAGAACATTTTATATTGCTTCCCCCGGAGGATTTCTTCTGAAAAAACGCTTTTCTTCTGAAAAATTGCGCCTGATCCTTTCCGCCCCTCTTCCCCTTGCCAACAGTTTCGCAGCATGGGAATTTATGGAAATGGGAGCGGATGAGGGGATGATCCATACGGAATTGGGGAAAGAGGATATGGTTCTTCTTGCACAAAAAAGTCCTTTGAAACTTCTTCTCTACGGAGAGGGGCATCCGGTACTTTTTGCCACAAGGGCGAAAGTGGAGGATACAGAGTATCTCCTCACGGGGGATACGGAAAAATTCCTTGTGCGTAAAGAGGGAGTCCTTACTGTACTGTATGCAGAAAAACCAATGAAAATACCCGGCGGGGAAGTCCCCAATACGGTTTTTCTTGCGGATGAAAGGCTTTTCAGCAGAAAAGAGGATGAAAATAAGATGGTTTCCCATTTCAATTTTTTCCGTTCTTTGAGTTGAAAGAAAGGGAAAAGGAAAGTTTTTTTGCAAAAAAAAGAGTTTCCAACTGGAAAAAATGTGACTCAGAGTGTATATTAAAGGTTTATAAGTATTAAACAACAATTTTTTTTATAATGAAAGGATATTCCCATGGCGGACCAGAAAATCGTTAAGGTAAGAAAATCTGCAGTGAAAACCCACCGTCAGAGCGAAGAAGCACGTATTCGTCACAAATCCCGCAGAAATGCCATCAGCACAATGGAGAAAAAACTCCGCGCTGCTGTTGCTGCCGGTGATAAAGATCTGGCTTTTGAATTGCTCAAAACCCAGTATGCTGCTCTTGACAAAGCTGTGAAAAGCGGTACTTTCCACAAGAACAAAGCTGACCGGAAAAAATCCCGTCTCGGCACACTCGTTGCCAAGACTGCTGCTCCCAAAGCAGAATAATGATTTTTTCAGAAAGTTTTTTCTGTATGATGAGAGAGACGGTTTCCACCGTCTCTTTTGTTTTTTAAACCACAGGATAAAAGATGAAATTTGAATATATACCCTCTGAACTTGTATGCAGTAAACGTTTTGAATTTGAGATAGATGAAAAAGAAGAACGGATCCTTTCCTGCGTTGTGTACGGAGGTTGTCCGGGGAATTTGCAGGGGATAAGCCGCCTGCTGAAAGGTATGAAAGTAAAAGATGCCATTGCCCGCCTTGACGGGATCTCCTGCGGCGGAAAACCCACTTCCTGTCCGGATCAGATAGCACAGGCATTGAAAAAAACGGTAAACGGATAAACTTGATTTTCTGACAGGAAAAAGTATATTATCTTGAAAGATATGCAGTAAACATAAAGCAACGGGAGAAACTTTTGTGAGAGTGATAACGGATCTTCGTACGGAATATAAAGTAAACCCTTTGGGAATGGATGAATATGTTCCCCGTTTTTCCTACCGCATTGCCGGGGATTGCCGTAAACAGACTTTGCGGCAGATCCGGGTATGGAAAGAAGAGGGAGAATGCGTGTGGGACAGCGGTATGGTGGAAAGTGATGACTGCTGCCAGATCCCGTATCTGGGAAAGACGCTGGAAAAATTTACCCGTTATTACTGGTCTGTTACCGTGAAAGATGATCAGGGCAATATCTTTGAAAGCGGAAAAGAAAATTATTTTGAAACTGCCTTTATGGGGAGGAAATGGGATGGGAAATGGATTTCCGCTATGATTCCCTCCGGCAGGGATATGTTTACGGCTCCCCACAGATTTTTCCGGGATTTTGAGTTGGAGGAAGTGCCGGTAAAGGCAAGATTATACAGTACGGCTCTGGGGGTATATGTACCCTATCTCAATGGAAAAAGACTTTCGGAGGATTTGTTTCTGCCCGGATGGACAAACTATTTTGACCGTGTGCAGTATCAGACATTTGATGTGACGGGCTTTTTACAGAAAGGAGCCAATACTTTCGGGATTCTGCTCGGTTCCGGGTGGTTTTCCGGAAGAATAGCGGGGAATTGGTCCTGTGATGCTTCTTCAACAGGAAGACACGCTCTTTTCTGCGGGGAATTGCATTTGTATTTTGCTGATGGCAGGAAAAAAGTCATTTTTACGGATGAAGAGTTCCGTTACTTCTATGAGGATGGGGCGATCCGTATGAGTGATATTTATATGGGGGAAAATTATGATGCAAGGAGGGAAGACTCCTGGAACTGCCCCGGAACGGAAAAACTTTCCAAAAGAAATCATCCGGTATTGATTGAAAATCCCGGAGTGAGAAAATGCTGGACAAGCGGGGCAATGGTGCGCCGGATACAGGAAATAGAACCAAAGAAAATTACCAAAATGCCATCCGGCGTATATATGGTGGATTTCGGTCAGAATTTTGCCGGAAGAGAACGGTTGTATCTGAAAAATACATTCAATGGACAGGTCATTACCGTACGCCACGGGGAAATGCTCAATGAAGACGGTTCTTTATATGAAGAAAATCTCCGGAAAGCAACGGCAGTAACTGCCTATACCTGCAAAACTGCCGGAGAAGCGGTCTATGAAGCGGAATTCACCTATTACGGGTTCCGTTATGTGGAAATAAGCGGCTGGAACGGAGAGTTGACAAAGGAAAATATCCGGGGGATCGTTTTAAGTTCCGATCTGCCGCAAAGCGGTACTTTTTCCTGTTCCGAAAGTATGGTCAATCAACTGTATTCCAATATCGTATGGGGGCAGAAAAGCAATTTTGTGGATGTACCTACCGACTGCCCCCAGCGGGATGAAAAGTACGGCTGGACAGGGGATACACAAATATTCTGCAATATGGCAACATGGAACTCTTTTGCCCCGGAATTTTATACAAAATGGATCACAGATCTCAATTCGGACATTATGGATTCAGATTGTTATCCCTATTATTCCCCCAATCCTTTCGGGCGACCCCGGGCGGAAGATCTGCTCAAAGATTTTCATCCATATACCCGTTACGGTTCCTATTCTGCCGGATGGAGCGATGCCGGAGTGGTCTGTCCCTGGATCATGTATGAAAAGTATGCAGATACCCGCCTGATGGAAAAATTCCTCCCCAATATTTTGCGCCAGATGGATCATGTGGCGGCAAATTCCGATCATTTTATTGTGGATGCGGGGCATTTCAAAGATTGGCTGAATATCGATCAGCCTACGCAAAGCAGATTTCTGGGAACAGCCTATTTTGCAGGTATGACATTTCTTGCGGCAAAAATGGCAAAAATAACAGGCAGAAAAGAAGATGCCGCACGGATGTTTTCTTTGCATGAGGCAGTTAAAGAGGCTTTTCAGAAGAAATTTTTTACCCCGGACGGTAATATTTTCATTGAGGAACCCGCCAAACATTGTATCACCAAAGAAGTGATGTATGTACCCTGTACCCAGACGGCAGCTCTCCTTACGCTGCATTTTTCCCTTGCTCCGGAGGGGGCGGAAGAAAAGGTATTGCAGTGGCTTGTCCATGATATAACCATAACAAAGAAAAATCATCTTGCCACAGGTTTTCTGGGAACTCCGCTTCTTTTGAAAGTATTGACAAAATATGGAAGAAGCGATGTGGCTTCTTCCCTGCTTCTGCAAACTACTTATCCCTCATGGCTTTACCCCGTGACCCAGGGGGCTACTACCATGTGGGAACGCTGGAACTCCTATACAAAAGAGACGGGATTCGGCGATATCAATATGAATTCCTTTAATCACTATGCTTACGGCGCAGTGGGGGATTACTTTTTTGAATATCTTTGCGGGATCCGTCCCTGTCCGGAAAAATCGGGAACGACTCCTTTCAAATATTTTATTCTTTCCCCCTGTTTCAGTGAGGAATTTTCTTTTGCGGAATGTTCCTTTGATTCCATGAGTGGAAAAATCCTTTCGGAATGGAAAAGAAGGGAAGATGACCGTAAGAAAGTGCAATGGCATTTTCTTGTTCCCTGCAACAGTGTGGCAGAGGTGATTTTCCCCGGTACAGTTCTGGATCCGGATGGATTGGAAAAGGGGGAAAACGGTTCCTTTATTGCTTCTGCAGGTTCCTATACAGTCCATATAAAAATGCCGTAAGAGAGAAAGAAAATCAGGACTTTTTCTTGTAATTTTCTGAAAAGATATTATATTATCAATATACGGAAAATGAAAGGAGAAAACAGTATGGAAAGCCGGGTCGCCGTCCTTGCCATCCTTGTGGAAAACAGGGAGTCGGCAGAAAAGATCAATGGTATTCTCCATGAGTTCAATTCTTTCATCATCGGCAGAATGGGACTTCCTTACAGAGAACGGAATGTGAATATCATTTCCATTATGCTGGATGCCCCTTCCGATAAGATCAATACTCTTGCCGGAAAACTGGGGCGTCTGGAAGGAGTCACAGCCAAAGCCGTATATGCAGGAATGAAGTAAGAAGAAAAAATATATCAGCCTGACACCGAAACATTTTGTTGAGGGGGAAGCTCTGATAAAAAGACGGTATGGTCATTTTCAGAGAACAGGCGTATTGTGTCTGTTCTCTTTTTTTTACGGGAGAAAAAAATGTTGAAAATAGCGTTTTACGGCAAAGGCGGGATCGGCAAATCCACTACGGTAAGCAATCTTGCCGCCATTTTTGCAAAAATGGGCCTGACGGTCATGCAGATAGGCTGTGACCCCAAAGCCGATTCCACTTCCGTACATCACGGCGGAAAAAGGATCGTTACGGTTCTGGATCTTATCCGCAAATATAATGATGATTTTTCTCTGGAAGATATGGTTTTCCGTGGGGAGGATAATGTACTCTGCGTGGAAGCAGGCGGCCCTGTCCCCGGTATGGGCTGCGCCGGAAGAGGCATTATTGCCGCACTGGAAAAACTGGAACAAAAGGGGGCGTATGAGGTCTATAAACCTCAAATCGTGCTTTATGATGTTCTGGGGGATGTGGTTTGCGGAGGCTTTTCCATGCCTATGAGAAAAGGATATGCCCATGAGGTATATATCGTGACTTCCGGAGAGAAGATGAGTATTTATGCCGCAGGGAATATTGCTATGGCGGTGGATCTTTTCCGGAAACGCTCCTATGCGGAACTGGGGGGATTTATCCTCAACTGCCGGGATGTGCCGGATGAGGAAAAAAATGTAAAAGTCCTTGCAGAGGATTTTCACTCTTCCATTGCCGGTAAGATCGGAAGAAGCAGAGAGATCCAGGAAGCGGAAAGACTCAATAAATGTGTATGCGGAGCCTTCCCGGATTCTCCCGCAGCAAAGGAATATACTTTATTGGCGGAAAATATCCTGAAAAAATGGGGGATCAAGGCAAAATGCTGAAAAAGATCAATGGCAGAATGGATATTTCCGGAGCGGAAATATCCATAAAAGAAGCACGATATCCCGCCCCTTTTGAGCCGGCTTTGGAGTACAATATGCCTGCAAGAGGTCATTGGAATATCGTGCATACAGCCATGCTTGTCCCCGGACTGCATCAGATCTATGCCTGCGCCAGAGGGTGTCTGCGGGGGGTGATCCTTACTGCCGGAGAGATGATGGAAATGGAAAGAATGTCCTTTGTCACTCTGGAGGAAAATGATTATTTCAATGGAAGAATAGAAGATGAGATCACCGAAGGGGTCACCCACATTCTGGAACAGCTGGAAGAAAAGAAAAAACTGCCGCCGGCGGTGATGGTGGTATTGAGCTGCATCCAGCTTTTTGCAGGGATCGACTTTCCCGATATACTGGAAAAACTGCGTCAGAGGTTTCCGGAGGTGGATTTTATAGATGGCTATATGCACCCCACCATGCGGAAAAGCGGACTCACCCCGGATCAGGTGATGAGAAGACAGATATACGATGCTTTGAAAGAAAATACTTCCATTGAGGAAAAAAGTGTAACTTTTATCGGTAACGATCACGCTTTTCCGGATAGTGCAGATCAGGTGAAAATGCTTAAAGAAAATGGTTACACGGTACGGGATCTTGCCTTGTGCAAAAACTACGGGGAATATCTTGATCTTGCCAGAAGTTCTCTTTTCATTACTAATATCCCGCCCGGGCGTCATGCCGGAGAAGCCTTGCAGAAAAGACTGGGAAGAAAAGTATTGCATCTTCCTGTAAGTTATTCTTATAAGGAAATACGGCATAATTTATTGCTTCTTGCAGAAGAGTTGAAGATCGTTTCTCCGGCGGAAGAAGAGTTCCGGAAAATGGAGGAAAAAGCAGATCTGGCTTTACAGAAGGCAAAAGAGATCATTGGGAATACCGCAATAAGTATAGACCATACGGCTACCTTCCGGCCTCTGGGGATGGCAAGACTTCTTCTGGAAAAAGGTTTTCATGTAACAAAGATCCATGCGGATGCGTTTACAGGAGAGGAAAAGGAGGACTTTTTCTTCCTGAAAGAAAACCATCCCTCTCTTATGATCGCTTCCACGGTCAATGCCAAAATGCGTTTTGCCGGAAAAGGGGTCAATAAGGGGGAGGAAAAAATCCTTGCCATAGGACAGGGTGCGGCATATTTTGCCGGGACTCCCTACTTTGTAAATATAATCGCGGACGCCTCCCTTTTCGGATTTGACGGGATCATCCGTCTTGCAGAAAAAATGGTGGAAAGTTTTAAAATACCGCAAAATACGGAACAAATCATCCAGATCAAAGGTCTGGGATGCGGGAGCTGCTTATTATGAAACAGACGACAAGAACTCTTTCCATATATTCTTCCGATACTGCCGGAACAGCCTCCATGCTTTATGAACTTGGAGGGATGACCGTCATCCATGATGCTTCCGGCTGCAACTCCACTTATTCCACCCATGATGAACCCAGATGGTATCAGATGGATTCCATGATCTATATTTCCGGCCTTACGGAAACGGATGTTATTCTGGGAAATGATGAAAGACTTATTGAGGATGTATGCAAAGCGGCAAAGGAGTTATCCCCCCGTTTCATCACACTTGCCGCCTCTCCCATGCCGGTAATGACAGGAACCGATCTTGATGCCATTGCTGATGAGATACGGGCAAGAACGCTTCTTCCGGTATTTCCCATCCATACCAACGGTATGAATTCTTATCTGAAAGGGGCATCGGATTCCCTCCTTGCTTTTTTACAGTATTTCTGTAAGGAAAATGTGGAAAAAACTGTACGTCCCTCGGTAAATATCATAGGAGCGACCCCTCTGGACTTTTCCATCAATGGAACTGTGGAAAGTATAAGAAAATTTCTTATGGAAGAGGGGTTTGATGTGATCTCCTGTATGAGTATGGGGTCTTCCTTTGAAGAGATCATTTCCGCAGGAAAAGCACAGGTGAATCTGGTTATTTCCTCCTGCGGACTTGCTGCTGCAAAATACCTTTTCCGGCAATTCCATACGCCTTTTGTTACCGGCGTACCGCTGGGGAAAAGGTATGCCGGACATCTTGCACAGGAGTTGAGAAAGGCAATAAAAAATGGGGAAAATTCTTTCAGCTGTCTTTATGACCGTTCTATTCCGCAGGAGAGGGAAAACGCTCCGGCAGTCATCCATGAAAGCATTTTTGCTTCCTCCCTTGCCTGTGCATTGGAAAAAGATCTTTCCATACCTGCAAATGTGATCGTGCCGGAAGAGTTGCAAATCTCTCTTTACCGGAAAGATGCCGATATCGTTGCAGAGTGCGAGGATTCTTTAAGGGAGATCCTTACCCATACCGGAACACTTATTGCCGACCCCTTTTATCAAGCACTCATTTCTGAAAATCAATCGTTTATACCTTTGCCCCATGAAGCCTTTTCCGGCCGCTGTTTCAGACGGGCAAATAAAGTTCTTGCGGCCCGGGATCTATCACAATGGAGGGATATTTTATGCTGAAAGTAGCCATATACGGAAAAGGGGGAATAGGAAAATCCACTGTTACCGCCAATCTTGCCGCATCTTTTGCCCGGCTGGGGAAAAAGGTCATCCAGATCGGCTGTGACCCCAAAGCGGATTCCACCATCAATCTTCTCCACGGCAATGGTGTGACTCCTGTAATGAATTTCCTCCGGGAACATGACCGGGAACCAAACAAACTTGAAGAGATCGCCAAAGAGGGTTTCGGCGGTATATTGTGTATTGAAACAGGCGGCCCCACCCCCGGTCTGGGCTGTGCCGGAAGAGGGATCATCACCACTTTTTCCCTTCTGGAAGATCTGGAACTTTTTGAAACATACAAGCCGGATGTGGTATTATATGATGTGCTGGGCGATGTGGTCTGCGGGGGATTTGCCGCCCCCATACGGGAAAATTACGCTTCTCACGTCCTGATTGTTTCCTCCGGGGAAAAAATGGCACTTTATGCGGCAAACAATATCCATAATGCCGTGAAAAATTTTGCTGACAGAGGTTATGCAAAAGTTTTCGGGATCGTTCTCAACAGAAGAAGTGTGGAAAATGAGGAAGAAAAAGTGCGCGCCTTTGCCGATGCAAATGATCTGCAAATCGTGGCGGATATTCCCAGAAGTAATGAGATCATCTACTGGGAAGACCGGAATATGACAATTGTGGAAGGGGCGGAAAATTCTCCTGTAAGCAAAGAATTTCTTGCTCTGGCAAATAAATTGCTGAAAGCGGAAGAGGACAGAAAAGAAAATGAGTAAGGCTGTTTTTTATACCGCAGAGGACGTGGTGAAGAGGGGAAAGGAAAATATCCCTTCCGAATTGCTTTCCTCTAAAAATCTGGTTTACAGTTCCCCTGCCACCCTTGCTTACAACTCTCCCGGAGCCCAGGGATTCGGGGTGAAACGGGCGGGACTTGCTCTTCCCGGATCGGTGATGCTTCTTGTTGCGCCCTGCTGCTGCGGAAGAAATACGGCGGCAATGAGCGGCGACGGGGAATATGCAGACAGAATGTATTATCTCCTGCAGGATGAAACCGATATCGTTACCGGGCGTCACCTTTACAAAATCGTCGATGCCGTCAAAGAAGTATGTGCTTTACAGGAAAAGATGCCGTCTGCTGTAATGATCTGCATAACCTGTGTGGATGCGCTTCTCGGTACGGATATGGAAAGAATCTGCCGGAAATGTGAAGAGGCGGTAAATATCCCGGTAGTACCCTGTTATATGTATGCTCTCACAAGGGAGGGGAGATTGCCGCCTATGGTTTCTGTGCGTAAAAGCATCTATTCCCTTTTGAAACCGGCAAAAAGACGGGGGGATGCGGTCAATATTCTCGGATACTTTTCCCCCTTGCAGAGTGATTGCGAATTATATTCCATTTTGCAGAAAGCAGGAGTGAAAAATATACGGGAAATCGCCCGCTGTACGGATTTTGCCCAATATGAAAAAATGGCAGAGGCAAACTTTAATCTTGTACTGCATCCGGAAGCAAGATATGCGGCAGCGGATCTGGAAAAAAGATTGGGGATCCCCTATATCGAACTTACCAGAAGTTATGATATTGAAAAAATAAGGAAACAATATTTTCTGCTTGGTCAGGCGGCAGGATTTTCTGTGGATGATACAAAAGAATATGAAGAAGCCGCAGAGGCGGTAACTATATTCAGAAATGAATATGGAATGATCTCTTTTTCCGTAGGGGAATGGCTCAACGGTGATCCCTTTGAAATTGCTTTATCCCTTCTGCGTTACGGTTTTGCCGTAAAAGAGATCTTCGGTACTCTGGGAGAGGGAAATTTTGTCTATGTGAAAAAGATTGCCGCATTGAGTCCGGAAACAAAAATATACAGTAATTTATCCCCCAGTATGCTTATGTATGAGGAAACAAAAGAAAATACTCCTCATGCCGTATTGGGGAAAGATGCCATGTTTTACCATAAAACAACACCCGGGATCCCCTGGAACGGGGAGGAACAGTTTTTCGGTTATGCGGGAGTAAAGAAACTTTTTCTTTCCCTTGCGGAAGCAATGAAAAAAGGAGGAAATAAAAAATGAAAAAACTTCTGACTCTTCTTTCCCCCTTTGCCCCGGATCATTCCGGAGCTGTTTCCGTATTTTTTGAGCTTGGAGGATTGATCGTTATTTGTGATGCCGGTGGCTGTACCGGCAATATCTGCGGCTTTGATGAACCCCGCTGGTTTGAAAATAAATGCGCTCTTTTCAGTGCCGCTTTAAGGGATATGGATGCCATTCTCGGGCAGGATGAACGCCTTGCAGGGAAAGTAGCACAGGCTCTGGAAGAGACCGGTACTTCCTTTGCCGTACTGGTGGGTACACCCGTTCCTGCTATTATCGCTACCGATTTCGGAGCTTTGAAAAGAATGGTGAAAAAGCGTTCCAACGGAAAAAACTGCCTTGCCGTGGAAAGCAAAGGAACGGCTTTTTATGATGCGGGAGCAAGCCGTGCTTATTTGGAATTATTGAAAACTTTTGCAAAAGAGAAAAGGGAAGTACAGAAAGGCAAAATCGGCGTTTGGGGGGCAACCCCTCTGGATTTCAGCAGAAATGATGCCGGAAAACTCATTGCCGAAGCTCTTGTCTCCCTGGGGATCGGAGAGAAAAAAGAGGATATTTTCTGTTACGGAATGGGGGCAGATCTTGATGCAATTCAAAATGCCTCCTGCTGTGAAAAAAATATCGTTGCCGCCCCGGACGGACTGGAAGCGGCGGAATATCTTTTGGAAAAGTTCGGTACTCCCTATGAAGTCCTTTATCCCTTTCTTCCCTCCAAACTGAAAAAAGAGTTGGAAGAATGGAAAAAGAGTTCCGGAAAAGAGGGAAAGAAAAAAGTCCTTGTCATCCACCAGCAGTTTGCGGCAAATGCAGTAAGAAATGAATTGGAAAAAGAGGGAAAGGATATTGAAATAAAGGTAGGGACTTTCTTTCAATATCTTCCGGAATACGGGAGAAAAGAAGATATTTCCTTTGCCGGGGAGGATGATCTTTTATCCGAACTGGAAAATGGTTCTTATGATCTTCTTGTTGCGGATGGAAAATTCCGGAAGTTCCTGAAACGGGACAGCAAAACAAAATTCATCCCCTTTACCCATTTTGCCGTTTCCGGAACATTGGAAGAGAGTATATAAAAATGGAAAAGACTTCTCACATCAGAATATACGGCATCGTTCAGGCAGTAGGGTTCAGACCCTTTGTCAGCCGTACTGCTCTGTCTCTGGGACTGCGGGGAAGCGTGGCAAACAGAGGCTCTTTTGTGGAAGTATTTTTGCAGGGGGGGGAAGAAGCAAAAAAAGAGTTCCTGAAAGCCGTGGAAAATGATCCGCCGCCCCGTTCCGCCATTTTGCGTATAGATCATAAAGAAGTGGAAATGGAAAGGAAAGAAAATTTTGAGATCATAGAAAGCAGCCGGGAAAAGGGGGATATATTTGTTTCCCCGGATATTGCCACATGCCCGGAATGCAGTAAAGAATTGTATGATCCGAAAGACCGCCGTTATCTGCATCCTTTCATCAACTGCACCTCCTGCGGCCCGCGCCTTACCATTCTGGAAAGTATGCCTTATGACAGAGAACGTACCACCATGGGGGAATTTCCCATGTGTGAAGCGTGTCACAAGGAGTATGTAACAGCCGAAACAAGAAGATATGATGCCCAGCCGGTATGCTGTAATTCCTGCGGGCCGGAAGTGTATATCATCGGAAGAGAGGAAAAAGGCCTTTGTGCCATTCAGAAGATCCGGGAAAGTATTATGGAGGGAAAGATCGTTGCCATAAAGGGGATCGGCGGCTTTCATTTGTGCTGTGACGGAAGAAATGAAAAAGCCATTGCTCTTCTGCGGGAACGGAAACACCGGCCCCATAAACCTTTTGCTTTGATGATGCCGGATCTGCAAACAATTCAAAAGGAGTGTATCACTTCCCCGGTACAGGAAAAACTCCTTACAGGACATCAGAAACCCATCATCCTTTTGAAAAAACGTGCCGATAGCTCCCTGCCTGCCATTCTTGCTCCGGACAATCCCACTTTAGGGGTCATGCTTCCCTACGCCCCTTTGCAAATGCTGCTTTTTGATTGCGGGAGGAGAATAATAAAAATTTCACCTTTACCGACGTACTGGTTATGACAAGCGGCAATGTTTCCGGTGCTCCCATCTGCCGCAATGATGAAGATGCCATGAAAGAGATCGGCTCTTTCTGCGATCTGATCCTTTCCCACAATAGAAAGATCCTCCTGCGGGCAGATGATTCCGTTATGGAGATCGTGGAGGATAAACCATATATGATCCGCCGTTCCAGAGGATATGCTCCTCTTCCTTTCATTCTTTCAAAGGATTGGAAAGGATGCGTGCTGGGAATAGGCGGGGAACTGAAAAACACCTTCTGTATCGGGAAAGATGCCCTCTTTTATCCCTCTTCTTACATTGGAGATATGGGGGATATGAGAAGTTGTATTGCTTTGAAAGAATCTGTTGCCCGTATGGGGGAACTTCTGGAAAGTTGTCCGCAAATGGTCTGCTGCGACCTGCATCCCAAATATAATACGGTTGCGGCAGCGGAGGAGATGGGCTTGCCGGTACTGAAGATCCAGCATCATTATGCCCATATCCTTTCCTGTATGGCGGAAAATGATTTTCTTTCCCCGGTCATCGGTGTATCTTTTGATGGTACAGGTTACGGTACAGACGGCACCATCTGGGGAGGCGAGATCCTGCATTGTACTCCGGATGGTTTTGACAGACTATGCAGTATTGCTCCTTTCCGGCAAGCCGGAGGGGATATGGCGGCAAAAGACTCCTGGCGTATTGCGGCAAGTCTTTTACATTCCCTTTACGGGGAAAATGGCAGAGCAAAAGCGGCGGAATTGGAATTGTGTACGGAAAAAGAGTATAAATTTATTTCCATGATGGCAGATAAAATGCTCAATACCGTTATTTCCACAAGCGGCGGAAGATTGTTTGACGCAGTAAGTGCCATTCTGGGACTTTGCAGAAGTTCCTCCTTTGAGGGGAAAGCAGCCATGGATCTGCAATTTGCCGCTTTGCAATACAAAGGAGATAAGGAAGATCTTTCCTGCGGTATATGGGAAGAGGAGGGACGAACAATTCTGGATACATTTTCTCTTGTAAGAAAAATAACAGATATATATTTACAGGAGGGCAACAGGGAAAAAGCCGCCTTCCTTTTCCATGAAAATCTTGCAGAACTTATTGTGAAAGGGTGTGAAAAGGCAAGGGAAAAAACCTCTCTGGATGTGTGCGCATTAAGCGGCGGGGTATTTCAGAACTCTCTTCTTCTCCGCCTTGTAAAAACAAAACTTCTTCAACATTCTTTCAAAGTGCTTTCCCACAGTCTTGTCCCGCCCAATGACGGCGGGATCGCTCTGGGACAGGCTCTTGCGGCAATGAATATACTGAATAAAAGATCATAAAGATATAAACATAAGGAGCATAAAATGTGTGTGGGACTTTCAGCAAAAGTAGTAAGCATTGACAAGGGGACAGCTCTTATTGATGCTTCCGGAGTGAAAAGAAAAGTATCGGCGGAACTTCTGGACGATCTGGAACCCGGCGATTATGTAATGGTCCATGCCGGGATCGCCATTGCAAAGATCACAGAAGATGTGGCAGAGGAAACCGGCAGACTTATGGAGGAATTGCAGGATGAAGACAGCACGGGAAATCATTGAATCCTATAAAGGCAGACCTTTGCGGATCATGGAAGTATGCGGCACGCATACCCATGAGATATTCCGTCTGGGCATCCGCAAGATTTTACCTCCCGATATCATTCTTATTTCCGGGCCCGGATGTCCCGTATGCGTGACTCCGGCAGGCTATATAGATGAAGCCCTTTTCCTTGCCCTGGAAAAAAAGGCTTGTATTTGTACTTTCGGAGATCTTATCCGTGTGCCGGGTACGGAAAAAAGTCTTGCAAAAGCAAGAGCGGAAGGTGCAGAGATCAAAACGGTCTATTCCCCATTGGATGCTCTGGAAATTGCGGAAAAAAATCCGGATAAAGAGATCGTTTTCCTTGCAGTAGGGTTTGAAACCACTGTGCCGGGAGCGTGTCTTGCCGTGAAAAAAGCAGCGGAAACAGGAGTAAAGAATTTTTCCATCCTCGGTTCCAATAAGACCATGCCCAGAGCATACGAAGCCTTGAAAGGAAGTGCGGATGCTTTCCTTTTCCCCGGTCATGTAAGCGTGATTTCCGGTACGGGGATCTATGAAGAACTTTGCAAGGCAGGGGTAAGCGGGATCGTTTGCGGCTTTACTGCCGATGAGGTGCTTACCGCTGTTGCCACCATCGTGGAACTTTCACAGAAAAATGAACCTTTCTTCCGCAACTGTTATACGAGAGTGGTAACAAGTGAGGGCAATAAAGCAGCTGTCAGACTTATCAACGAAGTTATGGAAGAGTGTGACGCAAAGTGGCGCGGACTGGGAGTTATTCCCTCATCCGGCTTGCAGTTGAAAGAAAAGTATGCTTTCTATGACGCAAGAAAACGTTTTTCCATTCCGGAAATGAAAGGGGAAGGGGCAAAAGGATGTCAATGCGGCAGAGTATTGAAAGGGGAGATCAAACCCTGTGAGTGTCCTCTTTTCGGAAAGGCGTGTACGCCTTTGAATCCTGTGGGGGCGTGTATGGTATCAAATGAAGGGGCGTGTTCCGCCTATTATCAATATGGAGAAAATTGAGATGATGAAAGAAAATGTGGTAACTCTTGCTCACGGAGCAGGTGGTAAACAGACAAATGAATTGATCGACCAGGTATTCAAAAGACATTTTTCCAATCCGGATCTTACCGCGGACGATGCGGCAGTACTGACTCTTTCCGGTAAAGGGAAAATTGCCTTTACCACCGACGGTTTTATCGTTTCCCCCTATGAATTTCCCGGCGGGAATATCGGAAAATTAAGTATCTGCGGAACAGTCAATGACCTTGCCTGTATGGGGGCGCGCCCCAAATATCTTTCCTGTGCCTTTGTTATTGAGGAAGGGTTCAGTATGGAGAAACTGGAAGAGATCGCCTCCGCCATGGAAAAAACGGCTGCGGAAGCCGGGGTGAAAATCGTTGCCGGTGATACGAAAGTGGCAGGTAAAGGACAGGTGGATAAGATCTTTATTACCACAACCGGGATCGGTGAGATTTTGGAAAATGCCGCAACTTCCGGCTTCAATGCCAAAGAAGGCGATGCGGTCATCGTAAGCGGTGATGTGGGGCGTCACGGCTGTACTATTCTTCTTGCAAGAGATGAATTCGGAATCGAAGCGGAGGATGTGACAAGCGATTGTGCTCCGTTGTGGGGAACTGTGGAAAAACTTTTTGAGGCTACCGACAAGATCCATGTGATAAGAGATGCCACAAGAGGCGGTGTGGGAACAGTCCTTTATGAGATCGCAGGACAGAGCAATGTGGGGATTCGTCTGAACAGTAAAGATGTACCTGTTGCCGATGGCGTTAAAGGCGTCTGCGGTATGCTGGGACTGGAACCCCTCTACCTTGCCTGTGAGGGCCGCCTTGTGATCTTTGCTCCGCAGGAAAGTGCGGAAAAGATCGTGGAAACACTGCGGCAATGTCCCTATTCACAAAATGCCGCCATTATCGGTACTGTGACAAAGGAAAATGCCGGAAAAGTCATTATGACAACGGAAATCGGTTCGGAAACTCTTCTGCCCCAGCCCGGCGGCGAACTTCTCCCCCGTATCTGCTGAAAAATAGAAACGATATGGATCAATACGGATTTGTATAGAGAAAAAATATTCTCTGTTCAGATCCGTTATTTTTTATCCTTTTCATATACCGGGATGACGGCAAGATAGGTGCAGGGAGAATTTCCATAGCACTCCATGGAGTGTTCCTCTCCCGACCGGCAGATGGTGGAGTCTCCGGGGGAAAGGATCACCCACTGCCCGTTATCCCATGCTTTTGCCTGACCGGAGAGGATATAGAAAATTTCTTCCTCCCCGCTGTGGGAATGTCTGCCCACAGAAGTTCCCGGTTCCAGTGTGATGCGTGAAAACATCCGGCAGGAGGAATGCATCTCCTCATTGGAATTTTTCTTCCAGATATGTTCAAATCTGACCGTACCTTTTCCGCCCTTCATATTTTCCCGTAATTGCAGAGTATATTCTTTTTCTGTTCTGTGCATCTTATTGCCTCTCTTTTGTTGAAATTTCCCCGTAATATACTTTATACAGGGGAATTTTTCAATATGCAAGTTGATTTTTATCTCCGGCAGTATATATTTAAATAAAAAGGTGATTTCAAAAGTCACCTCTGAAGAAACAACGCTGGAAAGGAAGGAGGATATTCTATGAAATGCCAGATCTGCGGCAGGGAAAATGCCTCAATACACATCCGGGAAATCAAAGACGGAGAAAAAAAATCCTACTATATCTGCCAAGAATGTGCCGCTAAAAAAAGCGGGGCAGCTGATATCATGGGCCTGGCAAAGATCATTTATGATCTGACTAATTCTCTTTCCCGTCTTCCGCAGAAAAAAGAAAAGCCTTCCCGTGAACATGATCCTTCTGCGAAAAAAGAGGAAAAAACCTTTATTCCCGGTATCCCCCGGGCCGGGGAAATGCAGATGATACAGGAACTTTTCGGTAATATCCCTTCTCCGCCTCCCCCGATGGAGGAAAAAAAGGAGAATGAAAGTGCCCGGGAAGCTGAAAATATTTTGCGCTGTTCCTGCTGCGGCTGGGGTGGGGAACAACTGAAAAAAACAAATAGGATGGGCTGTCCCCATTGTTATAAGGTTTTTGCTCCCATACTGGAAAAAGAGTTGAAAAAAATGCACCGGGGGACTCTCCACGCCGGAAAATATCCCGTTTCTCTTGATCCTCTTCTGGCAAAACAAGTGGAGGAAGAACGCTCAAAATGTATCTTTGTACAGGGAAAAAATGAAGAACTTTCCCATTTGCAGAGAGAGTTGGAAAATGCTGTAAAACAGGAAGAATATGAAAATGCCGCCATTTTGCGGGATAAGATCTCTTCTTTACAGACGGAAATGATGCAGGATTTTTTTGGCGGAAATGGGATGGAAAATTCTTCTCTGCCGGCAAAGAAGAAAGCCGGAAGAAAAACCCGGAATAAAAAAAATCCTCCGGAAACAGGAAAATAATAAAAGGGTGCAAAAGGTCTTTTCCATTATGTCTGAACTCCATTTATCCATATTGGCGGAAAAAAAAGTCTGTTGGCTTGCTGCCGGTACAGAAGAATCGCCGGAAAAAAAAGAGGATACGGCAAAAGTTGTCATAAGCAGCCGTATCCGTCTTGCCCGGAATGTGAAAGATTGTTTTTTCCCTGCCCGTGCGGATGACCCCGCTCTTATGGAGATCCGGGAGGGATGTGCAAGGGCAGTAAAAGATGCTATGAAAGAACTTTCCGGAAATCCCATGCTCTTTCACATGGATCTTCTCACAGAAAATGACAGGAATTTTCTTCTGGAAAGACATTTTATCAGCAGGGAATTTCTCAACTGCCGGAAAGGTTCCGCCCTTGTTGCTGACGCTGATGCGGGGGTTTTTGTTATGATCAATGAGGAGGATCATCTGCGTTTGCAGTATCTTGCCCCGGCAATGGCGTTGAAAGAATTATGGCAGAAAATCAGTCTGCTGGATGACCGTATTTCCTGCCGGATCCCTTACGCTTTCGATCCTGCTGCCGGATATCTGACAGGCAGTCCCTCCAATGCCGGAAGCGGTATGCGGGCTTCTGCAATGCTGCATCTTCCGGCTCTTGCTCTTTCCGGACAACTCAATGCTGTATGTAATGCCGTAAAAGTCCTGAAACTTGTTCTCCGGGGTTTTAACGGCGGAAACAGCAGCATGGAGGGGAATTTCTGTCAACTTTCCAATCAGAGTACACTGGGGGAGACGGAAAGTATGACTATCGCCCGGTTGGAAAAAGTCATTTCCCAGCTTGTTCATTATGAAAGCAAGACCCGTCTTTTCCTGCTGGAAAAGAAAAGAGATCTTCTTCTGAATTTTGCAGGCAGAAGTTATGCCATAGCCAAATATTCTTACAGCTTGAAAAGTAAAGACGCCCTCAATGCTCTTTCCGGGATCATGCTGGGAGCGGAAATGGGGATGTTCCCAAAGATTTCCGTTCCCCTTCTCAAGGAGTTGCTTCTGAATGTTCAGGACGCTCATTTACAACTGAAAAGCGGCAGACTTCTTTCCGAGGAGGAAAGAGACAGTATCCGGGCAACCCTTTTGCGGGAGTTCTTACAGGGG
This sequence comes from Lentisphaeria bacterium, assembly GCA_017629515.1. Classification (GTDB taxonomy): domain Bacteria; phylum Verrucomicrobiota; class Lentisphaeria; order Victivallales; family UBA1829; genus RGIG5327. Next base: position 23,992 of record JAGBXB010000109.1, read on the forward strand.
AAAAATCCTCTTCAAGCAAAGAAAAAACATGAGAGGTAAGGAAAATGGAACTTTTCTATGCCTATGGTCTTACTGTTCTGGAAATGGTCTTTATCCTTGCCGGACTGCTTATTCTGCATAATCTGCGGAAACTTCTTGGGCAGGCTGCTCTCTATTTTGCTATGGGGATGCTGGTCATTTTCACCCAGATCGTAGGGGCAAGCGGACTATTGCTTAACAGCGGTATAAGTGCTGTGGATTTTCATATCTCCTCTGCTGTATTGAGTCTGCCGTTCCTTGCCATGCTGATCGTCGTTTATGTGGAAGACGGTACATTGGAAGCGCAGAGAATGATCCTTGGATTGTTTTTTGCCTTTGCCTTTTATCTGTACCTGGCTTCTGTGACCATCGTTCAGTGTTCCTGGCCCGGCTATGTGATCTCACAGGGACCGGCAAACGATACATTTTCTTATCTTCTGCGCAACAGTATGCGCCTGCTTGCCGCAACCACAGTGGCTTCCTGTATAGATCTGCTTGTTCTTCCCATCTTCTATCAAAGGCTTCTGAACTTGAAATGTGCATTGTTTTTCTGTGTGGCAGGCAGTCTTATCGCCGTACAGGTGGTGGATCACATTCTTTTTACCACAGTTGCGTTCTGGGGCAGTCCCGACTGGTGGAGGATGATCGGTTCTTCTTATGTGACAAGGGGACTTTTTGCCGTGCTCATCAGTATCCCCACAGCCATCTATCTGAAAAGATCCGTGCAGGAAAATCCCGGAGAAAGCCGCCGGACAGTGGATATCCTTCTTGCCTTTTTCGGTGCTTACGGGCGGTCTCTGCAGTTGAAGCAATCGCTGCAGGAAAGTGAAGAACGCTACCGGCTTCTTGCAGAAAATGCCAGTGACATGATCGTGGTCATGGATCATAATTGGCAGATACTGGAAGCAAATCATGCGGCATATCAGGCATTGGGGGAAGAGAAAAGTATGGGCCTTATCAAACGTTCTTTTCTGGAAGCCGCCGGTTTGCCGGAGGGAAATGAGGAAGGTTTGGGCAGAAAGGTGACAAGTGAGACCGCTCCATTCCATGCCGCTGTGAAAATAGCGAAAAATGACCGGGAACTGGAAGTAAGTATCAATGTGATCTCCTACCATGAATCCCTCCTTGTCATGCTTACCGGGCGGGATGTTACCGAACGGAAAAAACTGGAACAGGAAAAGGCGGACTGGGATAACCGTATGTCCCATGTGCAGAGATTGGAGGCTGTGGGAAGACTTGCCGGAGGGATAGCCCATGACTTCAATAATTATCTTCATGCCATTCAGGGGCATCTGGATATCATCCGGTATATGCACGAAATAAAGGATAAAGATGTGGAGCGCAATCTGGAAAAGATCGACAATATCACCCAGCTTGCCGCCAAGCTCACCTCCCAGATGCTCTCCTTTGCCAGAAAAGCCAATTATCAGTTGACCAAACTGGAATTGCGGGATCTTGTGGAACGCTGTTCCCATCTTTTCCTGCCCGGTTCTGTGGGAATATCCTTTCACTTGCGTACCGACGGGGAAAAACATTTTGTCACGGCTGACAGCATCCAGCTGCAGCAGGTTTTGATGAATCTTCTCATCAATGCAAAAGATGCAATGAAAAATACCCCGGACGCAGGAAAGATCATTGATGTATATGTGGGATGTGCGGAAAAAGAAAATATCCAACTTATTCCTCCTCCGGATGTGAAAAGGGAAGAGGATGCCTCCTATACCGTCATCCGCATCCTCGACCACGGCCCCGGTATTGATGAAAAGATCCGTTCCCGTATCTTTGAACCCTTTTTCACTACGAAACCTGTGGGGGAGGGTACAGGAATGGGACTTGCCATGGCTTACGGTACTATTATTGCCCATCACGGCTGGATCCAATGCTGCAACGTGGAGGGGGCAGGGGCGGCTTTTGATGTGGTGCTTCCCAGAGTAACGGAAGAATAAAGCCATATAAAAAAACAGGGATCGTTACTTTTCTGCAACGATCCCTGTAAAAGATAAAATCTTCTTTTTTATGCGTCCAGTTCCCCTTCCATCAACCCCATGGGGAGAGGTGCGGGCCGTTCGCATGTAGTGGTAAGTTCCACTCTTGCGCCGGCCTTGCTGGAACGGTCAAAGGCAAGCATGATATCCAGAACATGATTGGCAAGTTCGCCGCTGCAGCGGTGTTTCCTGCCGCTGCGCAGAGCGTATGCCATATCCGCCGCTCCGATACTGCGGCTGTTTTCTTTGTAATTGTGGGCCTGGGGAGCTGTCACCCAGTTATCATACCCTTTGCGGAAGATCTGCACATCGCCGCCGAATCCATTGGGATCGGGAACAAGCATGGTTCCTTCCGTCCCGTGGATCTGGAAGTTGTAGTAATCTTTTGTTTTCGCATTGGTGATGATGTCAAAAGAGGTGAGAACGGTGATGAGCGCACCATTGGCGAACTCAATAAGTCCGGTAAGGTGTGTCGTCACATTTACGGGATATTCCCCATAGGGTTCCACCATGTGCTGATACTGGGGGGCTACTTCCGGCCCGATACGGCGGGTCTCAAACCCTTTCTTTGTTACGGCGGTAACAGCCACGGCAGGCCCCAGCATATTTACAAGAGCTGTAATGTAGTAGGGCCCCAGATCCAGCATGGGCCCTGCTCCGTAATCATAGAAGAAAGGTGCGTGAGGCCATTTTTCCGGGCCTCTGCCCATGATCATAGCCACACCGGAAAGAGGTTTGCCGATCCAGCCGTCATCCAGCATCTTTCTTGCCGTCTGCTGTCCGGCTCCCAGAAAGGTATCCGGCGCGCAGCCTACACGCAGATTTTTCTCTTTGGAAAGAGTCATGACTTTGGCGGCATCCGCGGCATCCACTCCGAAAGGTTTTTCAGAGTGGGTGTGTTTCCCGGCGTTGAGGGCATCCATAGCGATCTTTGAGTGTACCTGCGGCGGAGTGAGATTGATGACGATCTCAATATCCTTATTGGCAAGAAGCTCCTCATTTGTCACATTGGCGACCCCGTACATTTCATGCTTTTTGGCAGAGCGTTCAGGGATGATATCGGAACAGGCAACAACTTCCAGAATATTGAATTTGGAGGAGGCTTTGAAATAGGCATCACTGATCATGCCGCATCCGATGATTCCCACTTTTGTTGTTTTCATGGTATATTTTCCCGTAAAGAAAATTATTTGTTGCCCAGCGCAAAACCGTTTTCAGTCATGTATTTATAGGATTTTGCAATGGCTTCTGTCATGTCGATATTGCAGTAGTCCAGTTCCACGATCACGGCGCGGACAGTTTCGGGAGCGGCTTCAATAACGCCCTTGATGTCCATATCCCCGGTTCCCAGAGGAACGAGATCGATCTTGCGGTCAAGGAGGCCGTTGACCATGGTCTGTTCTGCTTTTGCCTGACGCAGGACGCCGTCTTTCATGTGCAGAAGGATGGTTCTGTCTGCAAACTTTTTAATATTTTCCACAGCATTTTCTTCACCGAAATTGGTGGACCAGTAGGCGTCGATCTGGAACATGACTTCGGGACAGAGTTCTTTATAGATCTCATATTTGAGTCTGCCGTCAAGACGTTCAAATTCAAAAGCATGGTTGTGCTGGAAAAGGGTGAATCCGTTCTTTTTGAGTTCCTGTGCCATTTTGCTGGTCTGTTCAGCCGTGCGTTTGATGGCATCCATATTTTCAAAATCGGCAGGCCCGTAACCGCAAACGACGGTATCCAGTTTCAGGGCATCGGCAATATCCATACATTCACCGAGATTCCGGGGATTTGCCCAGGGGGAGTGGGAGGAATATATTTCCAGACCCAGATCTTCCAGAATGGCTCTGAACCGGGAGGGACGGATGTTCCACAATCCGGCAGGTTCAACGCCTTTATAGCCCATTGCGGCTACATCTTTCAGAACGGCAATAAAGTCTTTCTGGGCTCTTTCACGCAGGGAGTAGAGTTGTACTGCCAGAGGTTTCGGTGTCATAAGTTTTCTCCTTTGTTTTTTTGCGGGTGTTTTTCACCCTTTGGGTTGGTTGTTTTTTGACAAAATGTATAGTTTCTTTTTCCGTTTCCTGTTACTATACTTCATTTTTTCCGTTTATCAATTAACTGAAAGTATTATTTTTTGATATATTTTATGCCTTTGAGGGCAAAGGGGGAAAATGAAAACAGATTTTATCGGAAAAAAGAGAAAAACGGTGAAAAGGGATAAAAATTCCTTTTGCAGTTTGAAAAAAACTTTTTCAATGGTATATTAATAGCAAATGAAGTACACGGCAAATCAAACTACAAGAGGAGTGCCCATGCCTTCAAATTCAGAAGTAAATCTCCAGAGATTGGCAAAAACCGATCTGCCTATGGAATTCGTTAAAGCCCATAACGGCGAATGGAACCATCAGGACTGGCTTATGTTCTGTGCAATGCTGGAAGTAAAAGGATATACACCTATCGATCTGGATCAGGTGGGGCTTCTTCTGGAAAAAAACAAGACCATTTACTGGGAAGGCGGAAATTAATACTGTTCTGCCCCGGGCGAAAGTATTCCGTCTTTTTCTGTACTTCTCAATCCTTTTTTGCTTTTGAACAGGAGAATTTATGTCCAGGGAAGAATCTTCTTCAACTGCCGGAGTCCTCTGTCTTGTTGCCACTCCTATCGGCAATCTGGAAGATATGACTGTACGCGCCCTCCAAACACTCAAAGAGTGCGATGTTATTTATGCCGAAGACACCAGACGCACCAGGATCCTGCTGGATAAATTCGAGATCCGTAAAAAATTGGAGTCCTATCATATTTTCAACGAGCATGACAAGGCTTCCGTTATCATCAAAAGAGTGCTGGCCGGGGAAAAAGCCGCCCTTGTCACCGATGCCGGAATGCCCTGTATTGCTGATCCCGGATTTCTCCTTGTCCGGGAAGCGGTGAAAGCGGGGATCGAACCCGTCATCATTCCCGGAGTATCATCTCTTACTTTTGCTGTTGCCGCTTCCGCTTTGCCCTCCGATCGTTTTGCTTTCTACGGGTTTCTGCCTGTAAAAAGCGGCAGACGCAGCGCCGCAATACAGGAGATCGCCGGAGAAAAGAAAAGTGTGGTTATTTTTGAATCTCCCTACCGGGTCGGAAAACTTTTGAAGGAACTTGCTTCCGCGATGGGGGAAAATACTTTATGCGCTGTGGTGAGAGAGGCTACCAAAGTACATGAGGAAGTTTTAAGGGGAACTCTCAAAGAGGTCATGGAACAGACAAAAGACAGAAACTGGAAAGGGGAGTGTATCGTAGTAGTCGGGGCTGCTTCCGGTGAGGATGTGGAAGAAGCCGCTTCTTTCCATGAGGATACAGAAGAATGAGAAAAAAACTGAAAATCGGAATAAGTGCCTGTCTTCTGGGGTTGAATTACCGTTACAACGGGGAACGCAAAGGGGTCCCCATGATCTATGAATTACTCAAAGATAAAGTGGAACTTATTCCCATCTGTCCGGAATATGGCTGCGGTCTGGGCGTCCCCCGGCCTCCCATGCGTCTTGTTGCCAGCCCGAAAGGGACAAGGATCAAGGTCATTGAAAGCGGAGAGGATAAAACCGATGAACTCATGGACTGGATCGATGTGGAACTGCATCTGCTTGAACGTATCGACATAGCCGCTTTTATATTCAAAGCCCGTTCTCCCAGCTGCGGTTTGCGTAATGTGGATCTTTTTTCCCCCTCCGGTAAATGTCTGGGAAAATGCGGGCAGGGACTTTTTGCCGCCGCCCTTACAAGAAAATTTCCCTGGATGACGGTGTGTGAAGAATCCGATTTCCCGGAGATCGCGGATAAACTTGTGATAGAGCCGTGCAGAAAAGACTCCTCCGACGGTGAAAAGAAAGAGTAAAACATTTTCTTTTCCACTTTTTTTCTGCTGGAACGGTAGAAAATGACACTAAACGGCAGAAAATGATTTGCTATTTCCTTTTTCCGGTGTATATTACCACCGAAATCAACTGTAATTACGGAGAAAACGAACATGATTCACAAAGAACAGGAAATCATTACCATAGAGATCCAGGATAACGGGGGAGACCCGGTTATTCCTCCCGGAGCCAGAGTATTCTGCTCGGAAGATATCCCCGTTTCTGATGGGGATTATATCCTTGTAAAGCGTAAAGACGACGCTCCTCTCGTCCGGCTTTATACCATCCGCAGTGACGGAGCGATCCTTTTGAAATCCATGAACCGCAATGCCGACAGTTACGTAACGACCTCTTCCGGGTTGAAGAATACCGGTTACTATGTGGTTTTGAGAAGTGAATATAACTTTGTCGCTTCCAAAAGACTTATGCCGGGACTTCTGGCACGGGCGGAAGCCATTGCCAACGGTCAGGAAGTGCCGCCTCTGCCGCCGCAGACCCCTGCTGTACAGGAAAATACTGTTCCCGGAGGGGAATCGGAACTGCTTACTTTTGATGAAGCGCTTGCGGCATTGAAAGTAAGAAGGACAAAGATGTATGCACTTTTGCGTTCTGGAGCATTGAATGCAGTGAAGATCGGGAAATTGTGGCGGATCGAGCGTTCTGCCATCAAAGAATATCTTGACTCAATCAAAAGTGGAAACTGATAATTTTTTAATCACCTCGAATAATCGACAAATCACAGAGAATTTTTCCGGAAGAAGTTTTACCGGGAAAGGAGAAGAAAATGGTTATAATCTGCCCTTATTGCGACATTGAGATCAGTGAAAAACTTGTGGAAGCGGAAGACGGCTGCTGTCCTGAATGCGGAACAAGTATCACCGCAAGAAATGTGATCGAAGAGCCGGAAGAGGATATTTACGCCAAGGAATTTGAAGATTCCCTGGAAGATGATGAATACGAGCCTGATTTTGTAGATGATTTTGATATGGAAGAGGATGATATCCTCGATGACCCGGAAGATGAGATCGTTGAATTTCAGAAGCCCCGCAGGATCCGTGAGGAATTGGAGGAGGAACTGGGTAGTGCAGATGATGAGGATTTCCCGTTTGATGAACTGGAAGAAGCGAAAGAAGAAGAGGAATTGGAAGAAACCGTTCCTGCTGTAAAAAAAGAAAAGAAAGAAAAGAGTACAGCAAAAGCGCCGAAGAAAGCATCTTCAAGTAAGAAAAGCGAGCCTGTCTCCAAAAGCAGTAAAAGTAAAAAGAAGTAAAGAATAGGTATATAAAAAGGCTGCCGTAAAGTTTTATGTGGAACTAGCGGCAGCCTTTTTTTATTCAGCAGAGGTGGATTCAGGCATTATTTTGATTTTCAAAGAATTTTACCTTTTTACTTTCCAGGATCAAGCCCACCTGGTCTGTATCAATGGGAAAGTAATTCCTTTCTTTGAGATATTCCAGAAAAGCCAACCATTTGGCATGATCTCATTTCCCGCCATTCTTTTTAACAAAATTCATCGGAATGGGTGATTTTGACAGTCTTTTCAGATTGACTTCCTCTTGTGACAGATTTTCCTTCATTGTTTTCTCCTTTCCTGCAAAACATTCTTTATAGCTTGCGGGATCATAAGTTCCCCCTGTTGTTAAATATACACTCTTTTGGGAAAAAAGCAAATGGCATACATGCCCCACTCATCATGCCATTTCATTTACCCATTCCCTGTGTCCGTTGGGATAAAAACAGAGATTTTTTATTGGATTGTGCTTGACAAAAGTGAAAAGGCGTGTATATTAAAAGCCATGTTGTTTTTCATAAAGCGACTGTGAGCTCAAAAAAGAGTGAGTGAAATAAAAAAACTCAAAATTTTTTTGAAAAAACATTTGACAAAGTGAAAAATGATGCTAAATTAAATATCCGTTGCCGCTGATCGCCGGAAGAGTCCGGTTGAAGTGGTGACAGTGCTGAAAAAAGAAATTTTGAAAAATTTTCAAAAAAGTATTTGACAAAACACAAAAGTATGCTAAATTAAATCTCACGCTAAAATTTCTGGCGTAGATGAAATAGACCGGTTGAAACCGGTGATCTTTGAAAATTGAATAGTGCGATGAGCCTAAAAGTCAGGTTTGAGATCATTAGATCATAGAACCGTAGTAACGAAAAATAAATCTGGAACG
>JAGBXB010000110.1 GCA_017629515.1 Lentisphaeria bacterium
CACGCTGGGGTACACAGGCACCCTTCTCCAATATCACTCTGGACTGGACTGTGCCCGCCGACCTTGCCGAACTCAACTGTATCGTCGGCGGCAAAGAGATGGACTACAAGTACAAAGACTGCAAAAAAGAAATGGATATGGTCAACCGGGCATTTATTGAAACCATGATCGAGGGCGATGCCCACGGACGCGGATTCCAGTACCCCATCCCCACCTACTCCATCACACGGGATTTTGACTGGTCCGAAACGGAAAACAATAAACTTCTTTTCGAGATGACCAGTAAATACGGTACTCCCTATTTCTCCAACTATGTGAACAGCGATATGGAACCCAGCGACATCCGCTCCATGTGCTGCCGTCTGCGTCTGGACTTGCGGGAACTGCGGAAAAAATCCGGAGGTTACTTCGGCAGCGGTGAAAGCACCGGTTCTATCGGTGTGGTGACGATCAATATGCCCCGGATCGCTTATCTGGCAGAAGATAAAGAAGACTTCTAAGTGCGTCTTGACCACATGATGGATGTTTCCGCCCGCAGTTTGAAGATCAAGCGTGAAGTGATTTCCAAACTTCTGGATGAAGGACTTTATCCCTATACCAGACGGTATCTCGGAAAGTTCAACAACCACTTCTCCACCATCGGACTTGTGGGGATGAATGAAGTCTGTCTCAATGCAAAATGGCTGAAAAAAGATCTTACCCACAAAGAAGCACAGGAATTCACCAAAGAAGTGCTTTCCCACATGCGTGACCGTCTTTCCGATTATCAGGAACAGTACGGCGACCTTTACAACCTGGAAGCCACTCCTGCGGAATCCACCTCTTTCCGCCTTGCCAAACATGATAAAAAACGCTTTGGTGATATTATCACCGCAGGCGGTGAAGATGGCGCACCCTATTACACCAACAGCAGTCATCTGCCGGTAAACTTTACCGACGATATTTTTGCCGCTCTGGATATTCAGGATGAATTGCAGACCCTTTATACCTCCGGAACCGTTTTCCATGCGTTCCTGGGTGAAAAACTCCCGGATTGGAAAGCTGCCGCAAATCTGGTACGGAAGATCGCGGAAAACTACCGTCTGCCCTACTATACCATGTCTCCCACCTACTCCATCTGTCAGCATCACGGCTATATTGCCGGGGAAGCCTTCAAATGCCCCGAATGCGGCGGGAAAACAGAAGTTTACAGCCGTATCACAGGATATTACCGGCCCGTGCAGAACTGGAACGATGGTAAGAGCCAGGAATATAAGGAACGGAAAGTCTATGATGCTTTTGCCGCCGTAAAGAAAGAATTTACCATGGTGAGAGGTTCTGCTGCAAGTGAGTGTTCCTGCCATACTATGGACTTTGTTATGGCAGGGGATGAAGAGGTGAATGCGCCCGCAAAAGAAAAGATCACCCTTTTCACCACAACGACCTGCCCGAATTGCAGAACTGCAAAAAGTTTTCTGGATAAGGAAAATATTCCTTACGATGTAGTTGTTTCCGATGAAGAACCGGAAAAGGCAAGAGCCTATGAGATCCGTCAGGCCCCCACGCTTGTTGTGGAAAAAGACGGGAAAGTTGAAAAGTTTGTGAATCTTTCTGAAATCAGAAGATATTTGGATCACAAATAAGTTTTTATACAAGGGGGGAAGGGTGAATATATATCCTTCCCCCTTTTTTATTGAATGACTCAAAAAGGAAATCAGGATGAAAAAGGGATTTTTATTTTTTCCGGCATTTATATTTGCCGCAACTCTTTTTGCGGGAAATGCTGAAACACTTGAAATCAAATGTGAAAGAGCCTCCCATGTTTATAAGAAAGGGGAGACTGCGCAATTTCTTATTGTTGTAAAGGATAAGGCCGGGAAAAATCTTGCAGGAAAGCGTGTGCAGTATTCTGTAACTCATGAAAATGGCAGAAAAAATGAGGTCGTAACAAGTACGGAAAAAGGGGTGAAAGTTTCTGTCTTTCAGGATATTGCCGGATCCTGTTCTGTGACCGGGGCAGTGGTGGATGAAAAAGGTAAAAAGGTGAAAAACAGTAAAAACGCCGTTTTGCAGGGGGGGGCAGGAGCAGCATTTTCTCTGGAAGAGATCCGTCAGGGATATCCGGAGGAAAAGGATTTTGATGCTTTCTGGGAGGCGAAGAAAAAAGAACTTGCAAAAGTGCCTTTGAAAGCGGAATATAAGGAAGTGGATCTGAAAACATGGAAGAAAGGGATACATAAAAGATATGATGGAAAGATCAAGGTATATGATGTGAAAATAAACTGCGTGGGGAAAGTTCCTGTAACAGGATATTTTGCATTTCCTGTAAATGCAAAGGAAAAATCTCTTCCGGCAGTAGTCATCTATCACCCTTACGGCGTACGCAGTGCCAATATCCCAGTTCAGTATGCGGAAAGAGCCATCGCCTTTGATGTGAATGCCAATGGGCTTGAAAACGGAAGAGAGGATTCCTTCTACCGGAATCTGGCAAATGGAAAATTGAAACATTATTTCTATTTCGGCAATACAGACAGAGAGACCATTTATTTTAAAGATATGTATTTGAGAGCTTTCCGCGCTCTGGAATTTATGAAAAGCCGTGGCGAATGGAATAAAAAAGACCTGATCGTGACAGGTTACAGTCAGGGGGGCGCCCAGGCTCTTGCTGTTTCCGGGATGGATAAGGATGTAACTCTTTGCGTGGCATCCTGCCCTGCTCTTTGCGATCTGGGTGGAGTATGGGCCGGCAGAAGAAGCGGTTGGATCGTTCCCCAGCACAGATTGAAAAAGGGAAAGAACGGCAAATGTGTGACCGCAGACGGTGATAAGATCATCAAAGCAACCTCCTATATAGATAATGCCAACTTTGCCAAACGCATCAAAGGGGAGGTATATATTTCCTCCGGGGATTATGATACCACCTGTCCCATGGCGTCGGTGTATGCCGCCTATCAGAATATTCCGGGGAAAAAGAGTTTTACCATCCTGAAAAATGCCGGTCACTGGGCATGGAATCCGGAAGGAAGCAAGGCGGTTGAAAAAATCCTGAAAGGAAAGAAAAAATGAAGTGGATCTCCCACCGGGGGGAAAGTTGCGACGCGCCGGAAAATACACTTCCGGCTTTTGCTCTTTCCCTGGAAAGAAATACTGATGGTATGGAGTGCGACATCCACCTGACAAAAGATGGCGTTCTTGTCACAAACCATGACAGCAATACTCTGCGGACAAGCGGGGTGGAATCCATTATTGAGGAAAGTATATTTGCCGATTTGCAGAAATTGGACGTGTGTTACGATAAAAAGAGTTATTCCCCCTGCCGTATCCCCCTTTTCCGGGATACATTGCAATTCCTTGGGAAAAACAGGGTATATTATGTGGAGATCAAAGAAGATGATCCCCGGGTGATCCCCGCCATGGTGGAGGAGTTGGAAAAGGCGGAGATCCCGCCGGAACAGATCGTAATGATCTCTTTCAAAAGAAATATCGTAAAACTTTTTAAAGAAGCCTATCCGGAAAGGAAAGCCCTTTTCCTTACTTCTTTCAGGGTTTTTGAAAATGGTACATGGACACCTTCTGCCGATGCCCTTATTGAAGAATTGAAAGAATTGAAAGCTGATGGCGTGGATATCCACGGGAATTTGACTTTCCTTTCAAAGGAATATGTGCAGAAAGTGAAAGAAGCGGGTTTCTCTTTTGCTGTCTGGACAATAGATGAGGTGGAAACTGCAAAAAGATTTGTGGAGTTCGGCGTGGATGCAATTACCAGTAACTGTGCCGCACATCTGAAACAACTTATTGAACAAAAGGGAATTTGAAACGTCTTATTTGCGTAAAAATTCCTCAAAAAACGCCTTTGCCAGGGGGGCGCAGGTCAGTCCCCCGGATTCTCCGTGGGTAACAAGAATGGAGATGGCAAAGGTTTTTTTCTTCCCTTTTACTGTTGTTGTGCCGAATCCGATGAACCATGTGTTTTTATACCGGTCGTTGGGAGGGCCTACTTCCGCTGTGCCGGTTTTTCCGGCAAGGCGGATAGATGAATTTCTGGCTCTTCTGGCACTTCCCATTGGAGAGTTGACTGCCTGATTCATCCCCTGTTTTACCGTATTCAGAGACGCTTGGGAAACAGAAAGAATACTGTTCTTTTCCGGAGAAGCGGTAAAGATCTCTTTGCCGTTTTCCTCCCGTATGGCTTTAACAAGGATGGGTTTATATAATGTACCTCCATTGGCAATGGCGGCGGTATAAAGAACGGCTTGCAGAGGGGTGAGTTCGATTTTCCCCTGACCGATGGAGATGAGGGAGGTATCGTACGCATTCCAGTTCCTGTATTTTGCCGGATCCGGATTTCTTCCGGAGCGTTCTGAAAGCAGAAAACCGCTTTTTTTGCCGATACCGCACTGGGCAAAAATTTTTGCAAGTTTTCTGATCCCTGCCGCCCGTCCGCCGTCAATAAAAAAATCGTTGCAGGATAATTCAATAGCCTGGGGAAGATCCAATAGCCCGTGTCCGCCACGGAAATATGCCGTACAACGGATCTTGGCATCGGCAATATTACTTACCCCGTCACAACGGATCCTGCTGTCCGCATCATGGCCGTTTTCCAGCATGGCAAGAGCCACAAGGGGTTTGATGATGGAGCCGGGCATATAGGAACCGAACGCACTTCGGTTGAGGAAAGGCTGGCCCGGATCATATAAAAGTTCTTTATATTTTTTTGCCGAGATCCGGGGAATGAACGCATTGAGGTCATAAGCGGGGGAAGAAGCCATGGCAAGGATCTCACCGTTATCTGCATCCACTACGGTAATGGCTCCCCGCAGCCCCCGCAGAAGTTTTTCCGCAATTTTCTGTGCTTTGGCGTCAATGGTAAGCACAACATCCGCCCCGTTTTCCGCATTCTGTACTTTGCCTTCCTCCTTATGGACAAAGCCCCGGTGATCCACAATGACGATCTTTTTGCCGGGGGCTCCCCGGAGGGCATCATTACAGAGTTTTTCCACTCCCGCCCTGCCTGCCGGATCAGGCAGATAATAGAAAAATTCCCGTCTGTCTTCCGCTGTTCCCGGATCACTTATCCCGGTATAACCGATAAGATGGGCGGCAAAACTTTTGCCCGGATAGTATCTTCTGGGGGCAGGGACGATTTCCAACCCCTGAATGGGCGGCTGCATTTCTGTAATACGGGCAAGTTCCTCTGCCGAAAGATCCTGGGCTATGGTCATGGGGATACCCGGGTAGATGGTCATACGGTGAATAATATCTTTTTCCGTGATCTGCATGGGTCTGCCGATAAGTTCCATGGCTTTGGCTGCTTCTTTATGGATGTGCTTTACTGTTTTGGAAAATTTCCCGGATTGCCGCATTTCGGAAATATGAAAGAGTATATCATAAGAGACGCGGTTGCCTGCAAGCAGTTTCCCGTCGGAAGATAAGATCCTGCCCCGGACCGCCGGAATACGGATCTGCCTGGCATACTGTTTTGCCGCTTTTTCTTTATATTTGCTGGCGGAAACAACTTGAAGATCCCACAGGCGCAAACCGATAATGGTGTAAGTGACCATGATCACAAAAGCAATGATCCCTATCCGCAGGAAAGGACGGTTTTCTTTTGCATCATAATTGCAGAGTGTATCCGGTTCCCCTTTGCCGGAAGAACGGGAGCGGGGGGGACGGATATTGGTCTTTTTTCTGCTTTCAGGACTCATCTTTCCCCCTCCTTATCCAGAAAAAGTTTTTTGTTTGCATACAGTTCCATCCCCATTGCCTCATGCAATGTATCCAGAAGCAGGATCAGAAGAGGCAGATAGATCATTCCCGCAGCAATATTTCCCGGAAGAAGCAGGAGGCGGTCTCCGAATGAAGCAAGGCGCGCGGGGTGAAAAAACATATTGCCGCCCCAGTGGAAAAGTGGGATGATCCCGCCGGGAATAAAGTGCAGGATAATGGAATCGGATCGTACTTTATACAGCCAGAATCTTGAAAGAAAAATGGTAAGAACAAATCCCGCCATGGAACAGAAATACAGATGCCCCACTGCCAGATCCAGTCCGCAGGAAGCAAATACTGCGGCAAAAAGAGCTTCTTTCCAGCCAAAAGAGGTGGCAATATAGAAAATAAAAAATGCTGTAAAGGGGAAAGAAAGCCCGAACCCCTGTAAAAAAAGTTCCAGAAGAACGGATAGAACAAGAAAAAATATTATGTAAAAAAATTTCACACTCATAAGACAGCCTGTTTCTTTCTGTTATCTTTTTCCGTCTCTTTCATCCGTTTTTCTTACATATACTGCGGCAAAAAGCACATTGGAGGGATCGGCAAAGGGGCGCAGGGAACTGGTTTGATAAACCTGATCCTTGTTCAAAATGCTTTTCCTTACGGAAACACTTTCGATCCTGCCCACCGGAAGTCCCGCAGGGGCATTGCCTGTAAGACTGCTTGTGTAAACGATATCATTTTTCCGGATCTTTGCCCGGACAGGAATAAAGGTTATCCCGCACAGAGGATAGTCAAATTCCGGCAGGGAAAGCATAACGCCAGTGGTATTGCTGAAGGTGACGCTTAACTTGAATTCCTTGTCATAGATGCCAGCCACCGTACATGTATGCCGGGAAACAGCCTGCACTCTTCCCACAACGGCAGTAAAACTCTTCCGGGAATTTTTCAGCTGCACCATTGCAGCAACGATATTGCCCGGTCTGATGCCGTCCTTTTCTCCCTTATCCAGCAGGAAAGTTGTGGCGGAATTTGCATCATCGTGGTAAAGAAGCTGGGCATAAACGATTTTGAAATCCTTTCTTGCCGGCATATTGAGCATCCGGCGCAGTCTGGCATTTTCTGCGCGCAGGGATTGATACATGCTTTCCCTTGCCAGAAGGGAAAACTTTTCCTGCCGCAGTTGGACAAGGGCTTTCGCAAGAGTCTTTTTGTCCTCCATGACCAGGAGAGTATTTGCCATGGAGCGTTCCGCCTGACGGATGCCTTTCAGAAACGGGAAATAGAAATCCGAGGAGATCCGGGCGGCAGTTTTCCTTATAACGCTGTATGAAGCAAAAAGCACCGCCGCAAGAAAAAGCAAAATAAGAAAGATGACGAGCTTTTCCATGGGAGAGCGTCTGGATAGTTTATCATTTATATTTTTTCTTCTTCTGTTGTTTTCCATTTTCTTTCTTTCCATCGTTGTATATCAGAAGTTTCTTTCATCTGCAAAATAGGTCTTTTGCGTATCGTTCAAAAGTTTTTCCATTCTGCTGCCCCACGGTGTACCGGAGGAATCAGAGTGAAATTTATCCAGTAAAGGCATGGTTTGAAAAAATCTCACTCCTGCCGTAGTAGTCATCCTTTCTGTTTTCCGCAGAAATTTTTCCATTTTCCAGATTTTTTCCAGTTGGAGAAATAAGTTTTTTTCCGCCTGCACTAAAAGGATCTGGTTTGCTTTTGTGGGGGATTTTCTTGTTTTTATGACCATCTGCCGCAGATAAAGGAGGGCGTTGCGGCTGTCTCCGGGGGCGATCCTGGCATGATGGAGGAGGAATTGCAGAAATTGATATGTGGCAAAATCCGGATCCTGCAACTCTTTTACCGCCTTTGCAAATTCCCCCAGAGAATAGCGCTGCATTTTTCCATTCCGGTCAATTCCGGTAAATACGGCATTTTTGATATATTCCTTTTCGATGTAATGAGGGGAAGCTGGCATAAGGGAGGAAAGGAGAAGTCTTTTCAGATTTTTCTGAAACCATATATCCGGCTTCTTGTCTTCTGTTTTTTTGTTTTTTTGCAGATTTTTTGCAATGCAGGCAGAAAGAACGGCATATTGCCTGTCTGCTCCTTTTTGTGCGGTTTCTCTGGCAACGGAAAGGAAATCCGCACCGGAAAAAAATCTGTTGCGCAGAAGTGACGCAAGAAGATGGGAGGAATATTCTTCATAGATCCCGGCTGCGGGACTTGCCGGATCGGGCGGAAAATACAAAAGTTCCCGGAGCGTGGGGTAAAAACCGTAGGAGGCAAGCACACTGGAAAATGGATCATATTTCGAGTAGGGCATAGAGGCAAGGAAAATATGATTGAGACATTCATGGACGATTGCCGCAACAAGAAAAGATCTGCGGAAATCTTTTTCAAAGCGCAAAGAGATCCCTGCTTCCGCCAGCAGCGCGAAAGAGACTGTTCTATACATGGCATCTTTGTCCATATAGAAAAACGAAAATTCTGCGGGAATGGTAAGGGCAAGGAAAGTGGAAGATTCTTTTATTTTCAGGATTTCCGCTCCTTTTTTCAAGGGAAGAGTATCTGGAACGATACTGTACGGCAAAGAGGACGAAGGTTTGTTCTGGAAGATATTGCGGATAAGAAGTTTTGTCCTTGAAGCAAAAATGGCGGAAGCCGTACTCCGATGGGGTTCAACATACAAAATACGATTCCCCCCGGTACGCTCCGGAGGGGAAAATGTGGCGTTGGTATGCCCCGTATCCCCTTTTTCTTTCCCCGCGCAGGAACCTGCCTCCGGAAAACCGGGAAGCAAAAAGAAAAAAAGTATAAAAATTACAAAAAAAAGTCTCATTATATTTGCCCTTTTGCACAAGATGGAGTAATTTAACTTATAAAAGAGATTTTTGCAAATCAAATCCGGAGGAAATCTGCAACAATGTTACAATATACCGCAAAAAGACTCCTGTATTCCCTTTTTATCATCTTCGGAGTACTGGTGATCACCTTTGTATTGTTCCGTGTCGCTGCCGGAGATCCCGCCTCCACAGTGCTGGGAAAAAATCCCTCTGCGGAAGAGTTGGAGAATATGCGGGAACTTCTGGGATCCCATAAACCGCTTTTCTGGGGCAGCCGTCAGCATACGGAAATTTATGCACAGGCAGATTTTTCCAGTTTCCGTCATCTTACTTCGTTATCCGTCATCTGCAAAAAAGACGCATACAGGGATGGGGGATTATATCTGGCAGACGGGGAAAGGTGTATTTTTGAGAGATTGTTTGAACAGAAAAAAGAGCAGGGTAAATTTGTTCCTGTATATGTTACCATCTATGGAAAAGGAGTTTTTACCGTTGACGGGAAAGAAGTTTTTACAGATGGAAAAAAAGAAATTGAACTTTCCATTGCTCCGGAAAATCTTGTTATTGCCGTTCCGGAGGGAAAACGCTCCCGGTTGCAAAAGGTGGTTTTTACAAGAAAAGCAAGAGTCTTCCTGGACAGTCAGTTTGCCGCTTCCATTACGGAATTGATCTCTTTTTCCTCCCGTTTTCCCTTTGTCTCCTTTTTCAATTTCGGAAAGACACTGCATACAAGAGAAGAGATCCGTACAAAATTATGGAAAGGGATCTTCCCCTCTTTATCTCTTATGATCCCGGTTTTTCTGGGGGAACTTCTTTTCGGGATCGTTTTTGCCATGATCTCCTGTATCTACCGGGGGGGGCTGCCGGACAGGATCCTTATGATCCTGTCGGTCGCCGGAATGAGTATCAGTTACCTTGTGCTTATTATTGCCGGACAATGGTTTTTCGCCTATACCCTGAACCTTTTTCCCGTATGGGGATGGGGGCGCATGGAGTATATTTTTCTTCCGGTACTTCTGGGGATCATCAATGGCACCGGCGGGGGGGTACGGTTTTACCGGACAGTTTTTTTGAATGAGATCCATAAAGAATATCTGCGGACTGCCGCCGCCAAAGGCGTTGCCCCTTTCTTCATCTATTTCAAACATCTTTTGAAAAATGCCCTTATTCCCATCATTACAAGGTGTTCCACTCTTTTACCTTTTCTCTTTACCGGCAGTTTGCTTCTGGAAACCTTTTTCGGTATACCCGGACTTGGATATGAGGGGGTAAATGCTTTGAATGACGGGGATTTACAGATGCTGAAAGGACTTGTGATCTTAAGTGCTTTCCTTTTTGTCTTTATCAATCTTCTTACAGATCTCCTTTATGCCTGGGCTGATCCCCGTATCCGGCTGGAAAAAAAGTCCTGAAAGACAGAAATTGGCAGGAAAGTACAAAAGAATGTTGAAAAAATACAAGTAAGAAGATTTGCTTATTGTCAAAATGAGGATATAATATATAAGTGCAATTTTTTCCGGATGGAAAATGTACTTTTCAAACAAGTAAAAAAACAGGAAAAACAGAATGAAAAAACGCATCGGTATTATCGGTTTCGGAGAGATGGGCAAACGTCATGCCCTTGAATTTTTTGAAGCAACAATGGGGGCAGTGACCGTCGCCGGGGTGGTGGAACCCAATGATGAGATGTATGAAAACGGCTGCGCATGGAATAAATGTGATATCCCCCGTTACAATACGGTGGCGGAACTTCTGGAAAAAGGCAAGCCGGACGGGATCATTATTACCTCTCCCAACTTTACCCACCTTTCCAATTTGCAGCTCCTTAATGATTTCCACGGTCCTATCATGGTGGAAAAACCTCTGGATACTTCTGCTGAAAAAATTTCTGATATCGTGCGTTTCGTCAAACAGCATGAAGGGCCTGTAATGGTGGATCATTGTATGCGTTACGCCCCCATCATCCGCAAGGCAAGGGAACTTATTGAAAAAGGCCGGATCGGAAAAGTCTGTTCCTTCCAGTTCACCCAGCGGGACAGTGCCGGGATGTACCATACCTTCCGCCGTACCATTAAAGGCGGCGGCGGTTTCATGGTGGAGAAGGCGACACATGACCTGGATGTGATGCTTTTCCTTACTGATGCAAAACCCGAAAGCGTGATGATGGTTTCTGCCATGCACGGTGCCGGCGGGAACAAGAGTGATGATCTCACCTGCAGCGATTGTGAAGAACGCGGCACCTGCCGTTATGCAAAGGAAAGTTATGTGTCAAAGGGATTGAAAGTAAACGATGTGGCAAAATTAAATGAACTCTGCGTCTTTGCCAAATGTGTGGATGTGCCGGATAATGAAACCTGCACCATTCGCCTTTCCAACGGTATTTTCGGTACATACAGCCACTCTTATTTCATTCCTGTTCCCGGTCACAGCCGGGTGTATGAGATCCTGGGGACAGAGGGGGCAATGTATGTGACCCTTTCCAAAGAAGGTTCTTATGAAGGGGAGATCAAACTTTATCCCTTCAACAAAGAACTTACCACAGAAACCTATACTTTCAAATATGACAGTAAGATCCATTATTACGCAGGGCCTTTCCTTGCCCGTCACTTCCTGGATCTTATGGAGGGGAAAGATACACCCTTTACCACAGTACCCCAGGCTTATACAGCAGAAATGCTGGGATTTGCGGCAATGAAGTCCGCTTCCGAAGAGAGCCGCTGGGTGAAGTTGAGTGAGATCGTTCCGGAAGATTTGAGAGATTCCATTGTGGGAAATTAAAAAAAGCGCAGTAATTTTTCAGGCTGTTTTTCCGGAAGGAAGGCAGCCTTTCTTGTAATGCAACAAATTTAGGAGTATATGAAAATGGGCGGCGACAGAGAATTCTTTTCTGATTCAACAAGCGGTTTTTTTGATTGGAAATGTGAAAAAACTGAACTGCAGACCGGTGAAAGCTGTGTATGTACTGCGGAAGTATATGTTTCCTTTCCCGGACAGTATTTTCTTCAGTTCCAGTGTGATTATTCTTTGAGAGTGAAACTTGGGGATGTGCTGTACACGTATGGATGTATCCCCATGCTGCATAATGAAATAAGGGAGATTCCCGTTACTTTGCAGAAAGGAAAAAATCTTCTGCAGGTAACTCTTGCCAACAGTACGGAAAAACCTCTTCCCTGCAAGTTTTCGGCAAGAATTCTTGATGAGGAAGGCAATATCCTTGCCCCTGAAAAAGTTGCCCCCCTTCCGGAAATGTTGGAAGGAAAAAAGGTAACAGAGGAGATGGATTTATCCTCCTATACTCCCGGAACCGGAAATGCCTTCAATAGTTTCGGGCGTTTCGGTTTTTCCAAGGGCGATGGACTTCTGGATTACAGTATGCCCTCTTTCGGTATCGTCAGTCGTACCTATACTTCCGGACACCCTCAATATCATAAAAATATTATCTGGAACTTTTCTTTGCTTCCTGACGGGGAAAAGACCTCCTGCTCCATTATCAATGCCTATAAAGTTCCGGAAAATGAAGAGATCAGAAATGATTGGAGCGGGGTGAGGTGGACAAGAAAACTTGCCGGTAATAAAAAGATCACCTTTGATTATTCTGTTCTTACGCCTGCTCTTCTGGTGGAAACGGATCTGGCCTACATGAACATAGATTCCCTTGCCGGGATCTCGGCATGGAAAAAAATTACTCTCCCTCTTTCTGACGGTCTGCATACAAGAAGTGTGGAAAATAATGAAAATGACATCTGTTATGACAAAAGCAGAGACGGGGCATTATCCCGCAACTATGTGCTTTTCACCTCCCAGAATGTATTTCCGGATGTGCCGCTGCAAGTTATTTTCCGATCCTCTCCGGAAAGGATCAGAATAAAGAGGGATGCAAGAAGCCGTATTACCGGACTGCGTATCGAATTTGCCGGAAGTGTGGGCTATATGATGTTCCTCTTCCCCTGCGGAATAGAGATGCTCCAGCCCCATGAAGTGACAGAAGAAAAGATTTCTGAATGGATCACACTTTCGCAGAAATATGCCCAGAGAGCCGTGGCGCGTCCTGTGAAATGTGAGGATTATTACAAGGCAACAAAAGAAAAAGTGGATGTCGTCCAGAAATTTTCTTACAGAATTCTGGAAGATGAATGGAATACAAAACCCCTTTTCTATGCTCCTTTGCCGCCGCCTTTAAGTATTGCGGAAAAACATCTGGAAAGTATCAAACTGGATAAAAACTGTGTAAGAGAAGAGTTCCCCACCAAATATGGTTTCCTGTACGGAGTGGAGGATTCTTTCTATTCTTCCTATTCTCTTCCTGTTCCCGATACCAGAAGAGATCTTGCTTTCCCTGCGGAACGCTATGAGGAATTGCAGAAGAAATTGGAAAGCGACTTTGATGAATTCATGTCTTTCCATCTTGACGCTCCGGAAGTGGGCAATCCGGGGAATTATTCCTTTGTTTTCCAGTATAGTTTCGTCCTTATGGTCTTCCACCTTTTAAGTCCGGAAAAACGGAAAAGACTGGAAGAAACCATTAAAGAAGGTTTGAAGAAAGTCTGTGATCCCGATTACGCTTATATCGGACCCGGCAAACGCAAATGCTATTCCTGGTACAACAGAAAAGAACCCTTCTCCGGAATCGATTTCAATATGACCTATCTGCATGTGGGCGGGATTAACCGCTTTAAAGAATGCAGCAAGGAAACCATTGAAAATACCGATATATTGATGATAGAAACCGATTGGGGCAATGGTATGAGTCTTTATGGGGCTTACTTCGGAGCATTGTTTACCAATTCCTGGGATCTCATAAAAGAAAACTGGCAGGTATTCCGTCACGCCTTTGACTATTATCTTCATGCAATGGACTGGGCGTGTATGTGTGCTGCCTACTGTGAAAACGGCATAAGTTGGAGTGACGGAACAAATTACGGCGGGTATCTGGGATTCCTCAATATGGCGGAAATGCTGGGGAAAGAAGAGGATCTGGCACTGGGCAGATATGCTTACAGTAAAATGTTTGCCATGAGAGCAGCTCTTTTCCATGCGGCAGAGTATCACTGCAAATATCACGGTGTGGAAAACTGGTATTCTGTAAAATTCTTCCATGAGGAAGTGGATGCTTCCAGAGCGTTCCTCTCCTATCGCGCAAGCAGTATAGAAAATAACTGCCGGACGGAAGCACTGTATAACATTACAACCGAGGGACATTACAAGGAAGCATTGGACGCCTACTGTACTCTTATGAATAAACAGATGATGGGGCTTATGGATGCCTTCCTCCATGCAAGAAAACGCTGTGCCCCCTGGGAGGAACGTCCGGAAGGGGCGGAAGATATTTATCATACTTCCAATGAGGGTGTCACCGGCTGGCAGGAAGTATATTCTTTCTTCATGTGCTGTATCAAACTTGGACTTATGACGGAAAAAGAGTTGGAAGAACATATTGAGGAAGCTCTGAAAAATAAACGTATCGCAAGAGA
>JAGBXB010000111.1 GCA_017629515.1 Lentisphaeria bacterium
ACGGAAGGCGTTACAGATAAACGTTTTTACAGCTGTTATTTTCATAAAATCCTCCTGATTGATTTTCTGTTCTTACGGAGCGTAATACATACCGCCATTCACATGGATACTTTCCCCGGTGACATAGCCGTTTTTCACAGCAAAAAGCACAGCATCCGCAACTTCTTCACTTGTTCCCGGTCTTCCCAGAGGGACTGCGGCACACTCACTGGCATATTTTTCTTTGCTCAACCTTTTATTCATATTCTCTGTTGCCGTCATTCCGGGGCAGACCGTATTGGCGGTTATGCCGTACTTTGCCCCGTTTTCGGCAAAGGCTCTGGTAATACCGTGCATGCCCAGTTTGGATACCCCGTAGGCGATCATATTCATCTCTGCCGGGCGGAATGCTCTTGCAGAAGAGATATTGACAATACGGCCATACCTTCTCGCTTTTGCCTGATTGAAAAATGCCATAGAACAGAGAAAACACCCTTTCAGGTTTACTTCCATGACCTTATCCCACCATTCTCCTTCACTCATTTCTTCTGTTCGTTTCCAGGGGTCAAGCCGGGCATTGTTGATAAGGATATCCACCTTTCCCAGTTCTGCAAACATGGCATTGACAGCTTTTTCATCTGCCACATCACATATACATACTTCCGCTTCCCCTCCGCCGGCAAGGATCTCATTGACGACCTTCTGTGCGTTATCCCGGCTGTGAGCACAATTCACATATACTTTACACTTTTCTTCCGCAAGGGCAAGGGCAATAACTCTGCCGATACCCTGGGAACCGCCGGTGACAAGAGCAACTTTTCCTGTAAGATCTGTGTGCATATTTTTTATCCCCTGTTCTTAAAGATCTTCTTCGATCACACGCATTTTTGTCCATTTTTTGGAAAGGTAACGGGCAAAAAACACTCCCGCAAAAATCATTACATAAAGGACAAAATAACCCCACAGTACCCATACGGAATACCCCAGATTGTAGAGGATGACACAGGGGATCCCCAATATTCCCCATGCCATAAGGATCGTCGCCCACATGGCAAATTTTGTATCCCCTGCCCCGCGCAACGCATTGAAAAGCAGTACACATATCCCGTCAAAAACAAGAAATCCCGCGACAAATTTCAGCATGGGCGCAGTAAGCCGTATAGTTTCCGCCTGATTGGCATCCGCAGTATTGACAAAGGGTGCAACCACAAAGGCGGGGAAAAAGAAAAACAGGATTGCCATTGTCCCTGTATAAAGAATGGTAAGGAACATGGCACTTTTCACCGATTTTTCCGCAAGGGGAATATTCCTTGCCCCGATAGCCTGTCCAACCATAATGGCAACAGTCTGCCCGATACCGGTAATGGGTGTGAAAGAAAGACTGTTCACCCCGAAAGCAATACTTACAGCCCCCTGGATATCCTTACTGTACCGGCAGAGAATGATAGCAAAAAGATTGAATGCGGCAAGGTCAAGAAACAACTGCACTCCCGCAGGAAGTCCGAAACGGATCATCCGGCGGAAAAGTTCCCAGTCAAACAAATTGCTTCCTGTATTGAAGTGCCTTCTGGCAGAGGGAGTGAAAAAACCTGCTATATAGAAAAGCAGACCGCCGAAAGAAGCAAGGATGCTCCCCCATGCCGCCCCGGCGATCCCCATTTCCGGGAATCCCCATCTTCCGAAGATCAGCATGTAATTAAAGGGAATGTTCAAGACCATCGTACCCAGAGAGACTCCCATGACGATCATGGTTTTCCCCCGTCCGCTCCAAAAACAGGAAAGAGCTATCTGCATAAGGTAAAAGACACACCCTATACACAGGATCTTGAAATAAATGATCTCCTGTTCCATCACACTCTTTTCATGTCCGAAAAGTTCAAAAAGCGGTTCTGCCCACAATAACCCCGTTGCCATGAATGCTCCGCCGGCAAGGGCAAGGAAAAGCCCCTGCCATACGCAAGTACCGATGCGTTTGGGCTGATTGGCTCCCGCATACTGGGCTACAAATGTTCCGGTATAGCCCACAAGTCCCAGAAAAATGCACACAATGGTAAAGTTGGTCAGCCCCCCGGTAAAAGATGCCCCCAGTGCCTCATGGGAATAATGGGAAAGCATGGCTCTGTCCACATACAGATTCACTGCCTGACTGGATGCAGCACAAATGAGGGGGAAGGCGATCTTCAATATTTCAAGAAAACTGCCTGAACTTGACATATACTCATTTTTAACTATTTTCATATTTTTTCCTGTTTACATATTCTTTCAGAATATCTTATATTATTCCGACTGAAATCCGGAATTTAAAACCGGAAAAGAGACTGACTCAACAATCTCTTTTCTTTCAAGGTAAATTCTTCTTTTTTTTTATACTTTCATGGCACGGCGCATATCCAGATCGTCCTGTCTTTTACGCAAAGTATCCCTTTTATCTTCAAAAGTCTTTCCTTTTGCCACGCCCAGCTGGATCTTGATTTTGCCCCGTGTAAGGTACATCTTCAGGGGAATAAGGGAATACCCTTTCTCTTTCACTTGCTGGGAAAGACGCAATATCTCCCTTTTATGCAGCAACAGTCTCCTCTGCCGCATGGGGGTATGATTGAACCTGTTGCCATGGGAGTAGGGGGAAATATTGATATTGTAAACAAATACCTCCCCTTTGTCGATCTTGGCAAAGGCATCCTGCAGAGATACCGAATGCATCCGGCAGCTTTTCACCTCTGTCCCGTGAAGCGCGATCCCCGCCTCCATGGAGGAAAGGATCTGATAATCATGGTACGCCTTTTTATTTCCGGCGATCACACCGTCAGAAGCTGTTTCCTTATCGTTTTTATCTTTTTTCGCCATAAAAATTTATTTTCCCTCCTCTTTGGAGGCTCTCTCTTTCATCTTGAAAGCAAATGCCGCCATTTCCGGCATATTGCCCTCTGTAAGGGAATCGGTGAAATATTTCAGAAGATCTTTCTGCTGTTTATTCAAATTGGCAGGTACTTCCACAAGGATACGCACAAAAAGATCTCCTTTCCCTCCGCCTTTCAAAGCGGGAACTCCTTTTCCGCGTAAACGCAAAGATGTCCCGTTGCGGGTTCCTGCCGGGATCTTCATCTTTGTTGTCCCCTCCAATGTGGGAACTTCCACAATACCGCCATTGACGGAAGTGGCAAGATCAATAGGCACTTCACAGATAAGATCATTTTCCTCTCTGCGGAAAAGATCATCGGGCAATACACTTATGACCACATAAAGGTCTCCCGGAGCCGCCCCCATCGTTCCCGCTTCCCCCTCTCTGGCAATACGCAGACGGGAGCCATTGTTCACTCCCTGGGGAATATGTACCTTTATCTCTTTACTGACCTTTACTCTCCCTGTGGAGGAACAATTTGCGCACCCTCTTCCGGCACAATTGGAACAGATATCAAATTTGGAAAGACGGAGTTTTTTATCCGTTCCATGCACTGCTTCATGGAAAGTGATCTCTATGTTGGTAGTCAGATCACTTCCTTTGCTTCCCTGGGAACGCCGGCAGTGGCCGCTTCTTCCGCCGCCGAAAAGCTGTTCAAAAATATCGCTCTGGCCTCCGCCCATGCCGCCACCCATATTGCCGAAAACCTGACTGAAAATATCTCTGGGATCGCTGAAATTCCCGCTCCACTGATATTGTCCGCCGCCGAAAGGATTGCCGTTTCCAAAGGGATTGCCCCCCTGACGGGCACTGCTGCCGGTAAAGAAATCAGAACCGAACTGATCGTACTGGGCACGCTTTTTTTCATCGCTCAATACTTCATACGCCTGGGAAAGTTCCTTAAACTTTTTTTCCGCTTCCTTATCCCCCGGATTACGGTCGGGATGGTATTGGATCGCAAGTTTCCGGTAGGCTTTTTTGATCTCATCGGCAGTTGCGGTACGGGCGACGCCGAGAGTGGAATAAAAATCAACTGCCATAGTCTTTTTTCCTTATTTCCTTGTTTTCTTCATAAAAAACTGACGATCAGTTTTCCTTATTTTCCCCGGAGGAAGCATTGTCCGGAGCCTCCTCCGCCTTTACTTCCGTTTCCTCATTCTTCTTTGCAGGTCCGGAACTAACCACCACACTTGCCGCTTTCAAAAGACGGTCTTTGGTTCTGTATCCGGCACACCACTGACGGATGACTTTTCCTTCAGGAACAGTATCGGAGGCTTCCTGCGCCACAGCATCATGGTCATTGGCATCAAAATCCTTGCCCACAGCGTCGATCTTGGTGATCCCCAGATCGTCAAAGGCTCTGGCAAACTCATTGCCGATCATCTGCATACCGGCGGTAAGTGCCTGGATATTATCGCTTTTTTCACATGCGGCAACCGCCATTTCAAAGTGGTCAAAAACCTGAAAGAAAGGATAGAGGGTATCCGCCATCACATTAAAACGCATACTTTCCAGATCTTTTGCCGCCCGTTTCCGCTGATTTTCCATTTCCGCAATGAGACGGATGCGTTTATCGGTAAGTTCAGCAACAGTCTTTTCCAGTTCTGCTATTTTTTCTTCCGCTGTCAACTCTTTTTTTGCTTCCTCTTTCTTTTCTTCCCCGGCTTCTTTTTTCTCTTCTTCTTTCATTGCCTCTTTTGCCGCTTCTTCAACCGCAGAAGCCTTTGTTTCTTTATTTTCCGCAGCATTTTTCTCTTCTTTGCCGCCCTTATTGAATACGCCCATTTTCCATTCCTTTCTGAACATGATTATTTCTTGCACTCATGAAGTATTAATATACTTCAAAAAGGGGATTTTTCAACCTTGCAAGCCGGAAAATCCCCATGGAAAATTTTTTACTTTTCCCCGGACTCTCCTCCGGAAGGATTTTTTTCATTCTCCAAAGCACGGAATACAAGACTGCCATCCTCAAAAGTAACAGAAAGAACCATATTTTCCCCTAATTGCCCGCTTACGATCATACGGGAAACAGGGGTTTCCACATCATTGACCAATACTCTCTTCAAAGGTCTTGCCCCGTATTCCGGATCATATCCTTTTTCCGCAAGGAATGTTTTGGCATCCTCACTTATGACCATACGCACTGATTGTTCCCCGAGGCGTTTTTCCAGATCTTTCAACGCTATCTCCAAAATCTTCACGATCTCTTTTTCCCCGAGAGGATGGAAAATTTCTATCCCGTCCACCCGGTTGAGAAATTCCGGCCGGAAAAATTCCCGCAAACGTTTCATGATGCTCTCTTCAAGAGTACAATGATCTGTTTTCGCCCGGATCTTTTCCAGCAGCATATCGCTGCCCAGATTGGAAGTCATGATGATAATGGTATTCTTGAAGTTTACGGTTCTTCCGTGGGAATCCGTAAGCATACCGTCATCAAGGATCTGCAAAAAGATGTTGAATACATCAGGATGCGCCTTTTCGATCTCATCAAAAAGAATCACACTGTACGGTCTTCTGCGGACTGCTTCCGTAAGGAATCCCCCCTCATCAAATCCCACATATCCCGGAGGGGCACCTACAAGCCGGGAAACGGAATGTTTCTCCATATATTCACTCATATCCACACGGATCATGGCACTTTCATCATCAAAAAGTTCCTCTGCCAATGCTTTGGCAAGTTCCGTTTTTCCCACACCGGTAGGACCCAGAAAAATAAAGGAGGCTGCCGGTCTTTTCGGATTTTTCAAACCCGCACGGGAACGCAATACAGCATCGGCAACAGCATTGACCGCTTCATCCTGACCGATGACCCTTTCATGGATCTTTTCCGAAAGATGGATAAGTTTATCCCTTTCACTGCGGACAAGTTTACTTACAGGTATCCTTGTCCAGTTGCTGACCACCTGGGCTATATCCTCCTCATCCACATACTCTTTCAAAAGACGGGAAGAAGCATTTTTCTCCTCTTCTTTTTTCAATTTTTCCTCGGCCAGGGCGATCTGTTTTTCAATACCGGGGATCGTTCCGTGACGCAGCTGGGCGGCTTTCTCGTAATCATAGGAGCGTTCCGCCTTATCCAGTTCGCCTCTGGCAGATTCCAGACTTGACCGCAATAATTGCAGATCGCTTATGGCATTTTTTTCACTCTGCCATGCCGCACGCAATGCGGCAGATCTTTCTTTGCTTTCCGCCAGTTCCGCTTCAAGGGCTTTGCGCCTTTCCTTACTTGCCGCATCCTTCTCTTTCTTCAATGCGGCAAGTTCGATTTCCAGACGCAATTCCTTTCTCTGAATCTCGTCGATCTCTTCCGGACAGGAATCGATCTCTGTACGTAATTTGGCAGAAGCCTCATCTACAAGGTCGATGGCTTTATCCGGCAGGAATCTTTCGGAAATATATTTATCCGACAATACCGCCGCCGCAACAAGTGCCCCGTCCCGGATCTTGATACCGTGATGGATCTCATAACGCTCTTTCAATCCCCGCAGGATGCTTATGGTATCCTCCACAGAAGGCTCTTCCGCAAGTA
The DNA here is from genome assembly GCA_017629515.1 of Lentisphaeria bacterium. Classification (GTDB taxonomy): domain Bacteria; phylum Verrucomicrobiota; class Lentisphaeria; order Victivallales; family UBA1829; genus RGIG5327. The sequence continues at coordinate 6,408 of JAGBXB010000111.1, forward strand.
CAGACTGGAACCGGCGTTCCAATGCGGCATCCTTTTCCACATATTTGCGGTACTCATCCAGAGTAGTGGCACCAATGCAGTGCAGTTCCCCTCTGGCAAGAAGAGGTTTCAGAAGATTTCCCGCATCCATTGCCCCTTCGGAAGCACCTGCACCCACAACCGTATGCAGTTCATCAATAAAGAGGATGATATTTCCCTCCGAACTTGTCACCTCTTTCAGCACGGCTTTCAGTCTTTCCTCAAATTCCCCCCTGTATTTTGCGCCCGCGATCAGAGAACCCATATCCAGGGCAATGATCTTTTTATTTTTCAGATTTTCCGGCACGTCCCCGTGCACGATCCTTATGGCAAGACCTTCCACAATGGCAGTTTTCCCCACCCCGGGTTCGCCGATGAGAACGGGGTTGTTTTTGGTACGGCGGGAAAGGATCTGGATGGTACGGCGGATCTCCTCATCCCTGCCGATAACCGGGTCAAGTTTGTTCTGGAAAGCCGCTTCGGTAAGGTCGCGACCATATTTTTCCAGAGCTTCAAAACTTCCCTCCGGATTTTCATTTGTCACTTTCTGATTGCCACGGACTTCTTTCAAAGCAAGAAGGATCTTTTCCTCCGTCGCTCCATATTTTTCCAGTAATGCAGCACAAGTTTTATCCACCGAAAGAAGAGCAAGAAAAAGATGTTCCACACTGATATACTCATCACCCATCTCTTCCGCTCTGTTTTTTGCCGCAACAAGCGTTTTATTGAAATCATTTCCCCCGTAAGGCGGAGTCGCCCCCGGTCCGGAAACAGAGGGGATCTTTCTCAAAAGATTTTCCATATCCTCACGGATGGCGTCTGTATCCAGTTTCATGCGTTTGAGAAGCGAGGGGATAAGACCGCCCTCCTGCATGATGAGTGCATAAAGAAGATGTGCGCACACTATCTGCTGATGGCCGTATTCCACAGCATAATTACGCCCGTCCAGCATCGCCTGACGGCTTTTTTCCGTAAGTTTTTCCATGTTCATACTTTTCTCCTTTCAAAGTTGATTTTTTTGCTCTCGCCATAGGTATAAAGCAATAAATATGCCAACTTTTTCCGGCAAGAGAAAACATAATAAAAAGAGACATTATGGCACAATTAAAATTGAGACACTATGACACAGTTTCTCAATATTTCCTCTTCCAGACACAACTGGGGAGATTCATGGAAAACGCCCGGTTGAAAGCATAAAACCGTTCTTCTTTCTGCCCGGGAATCCGGTAAAATTTTGTTTCCCTTTTTTCTCTGCACGCATCATTCCCGTAAAGGAGCATGGCATCCGGGGGGATTTCAGAAACAATTTCCGGCAGAAGAGTACCGGAAAGGGCGGAAGGGGGAAAACCCGCATCCAGCCAGGCGCAGACAAGGAAAAAGCGGCTTTCAAAGTTATTTTCCTCTTCCAGAAGAGAAAAAAGGAAAGAAAATCTTTTTTTCAGGTCAAGAAGAGTATTGATCTGTCTATTTTCCTTTTGCAGTTTATTTGCAGTTTTCAGGAGGAACTCCCGATCGGATTTTACCGCCTGCACCATAAATTCATGCAGAATTTTATGATTGTAGAAAAGATCCAGCAATCGGGAATACAAACGCATTTTCAGAATACTTTCTGTACTCATACTGGCACTTTTCATCACATCATAAGGAGGATTTATCCCATGGATGATGCCGTACTTTTCCGTCTCTTTTTCCAGACGGGTACCCGGAAGGATCTTCAAAACTTCCAGCTGGATCTCCGCAGGAGCTATCTGCATGAGGGCGATGATATCCTCTGTCAGACTTTCTTCCGTCTGTTCCGGAAGTCCGGCAATAAGATCCGTATGCACTTCAAAAAGATGGGAAAGGGAAACAAGAAAGGCAAGATTTTCCTTTACTTTTCCGGAGTTGCTTTTTCTGCCTATGGCATTCTGCACCTTTTCATCAAAGGATTGGATTCCCGCTTCGATATGCAAAAGTCCCGGCGGCATTTTTTTCAATGTTTCCTGCAAATCCTTTCCCGTAAACTGGGGATGGAATTCCAGATGGAAACGCATGGAGGGAAATGTGGAAAAAAGTTCCAGTAATTCTTTTCCTCTTTTTTCCGGAAGATTGAATGTGCGGTCAAGTATTCTTACTTCCCGCACCCCTTTTTCCTGCAAAAGAGTCAGTTCCTCCTTTATTTGTTCCATCCTCCTGTAACGGGTGGGAATACCCGAAGAAGTACAGTAAGAACAGTTCATGGGGCATCCCCGGCTTGTCTCCAACTGCACAAAAGGCTTGTCAAAAGCAAAAAAAGGATCTTTACAGGCATAAGGAGAATTTTCCCAATCGGCATATAACCCTCTGCCCGTTTCCGGAATAATGCGTTTTTCCCTTTTTCTTACAGGGAATTCCCGGAGAAAATCTCCCAGAAGAGTCTCCCCTTCTCCGACAAAAACTGTGGAAAGAAAAGGATATTTTTTCAGCAGAAAAGAAGCATTTTCCACAGAAATTTCCGGTCCGCCTGCTGCAATATGGATATGGGGGGCAAGAAGATGCACTCTTTGGAGGATCTCCATAACTGCATTATGATTGAAAAGGTAAAGAGTGGTACAAAGCAGATCGGGGGATTTTTTTGCAATGAAAGACGCCGTTTGTGCCGGGTCTTCCTCTGTTACGATCTCCATTTTCTCCCATTGCCACACATTATCAAACTCTTTTACTGCAGTATGAAGCAGCGGCAGGGCAAGGGAGGAATGGGAGTAGGAGGAATTTACTGTGAGAAAAAGAAGGTGATTCTTTTCTTTTCCCTTTTCTTCATCTTTCATTTTTCGTTCCTCCTGAATTTTACCGGTATGGAATATAGCCTCAAAAAGAAAAAATACAAGCAAAGACACCTCCTCCGATTGAAAAAAATTTTTTCTGTGATAATTTAAAGGGGATGTATTTTTTAAACAATAAAGAAAAGGATCAGATATGAGATTTACAAGTACCCGTTCATTGCAGTCTTTGACTTCCGCAGAAGCCATCAGCAGGGGGATCGCTTCCGATGGCGGTCTTTTCGTGCCGGAAAACTTTCCCCCCATCTCTCCTGATATGGCAAAAGAACTCATTTGCGCCTCCTACAAGGAAAGAGCGGAAAAGATCCTGGCAGGTTTCCTTACAGATTTTACAGAAGAGGAAATCAGAAAATGCGTGGAAGGAGCCTATACCCATACTTTTGAAAATGAAGATCCCGCACCTCTGAAAAAAGTTACAGATAAAATGTATCTTCTGGAACTGTGGCACGGTCCCACCTGCGCCTTTAAAGACATGGCGTTACAGCTTCTCCCCTATCTTCTTACTGTATCCATTTCCAAAACCTCCCCCGGCAAAACCATCGTCATCCTCGTTGCCACCTCCGGCGACACAGGCAAAGCTGCTCTGGAAGGATTTGCCGATGTGGAAAATACCCGCATCATCGTCTTTTTCCCCCAGCACGGAGTCAGCGATATGCAGAAATTGCAGATGACCACCCAGACTGGAAAAAATGTGGCGGTCTGCGGTATCGAAGGAAACTTTGATGATGCCCAGAGCGGAGTGAAAGCCATTTTCGGCGATGAAGAAATGAGAAAATTCCTGAAAGAAAAAAATATGGATTTCTCTTCCGCAAACTCCATCAACTTCGGCAGACTCGTCCCCCAGATCGTTTATTATGTTTCCGCATGGTGCGATCTTGTAAAACAGGGGAAACTTAAAGAAGGGGAATCTTTCAATGTCTGCGTCCCCACCGGCAACTTCGGCAACATCCTTGCCGCATGGTATGCAAAACAGATGGGCGTGCCTGTTGCCAAATTCATCTGCGCCTCCAACAGCAATAAGATCCTTACCGACTTCATCCGTACAGGCGTATATGACAGAAACAGGGAATTTTATACCACAACAAGTCCCTCCATGGATATTCTTATCTCCTCCAATCTGGAAAGACTGCTTTACCACCTTTACGATAATGATGCAGAAAAAATCGCCTCCCTTATGGATGACCTGAAAAAGAAAGGGAAATTTACGGTATCCGGGGAAGTGCTGGCAAAATTGCAGCAGGATTTCTATGGAGGATCGGCTTCCGATGATGAAGCAAAAGCAAGTATCGGCAAACACTTCAAAAATGAAAAATACCTTTGTGATACCCATACCGCCGTAGCCGTCAATGTCTATGAAAAATATGCGGAAGAAACCGGCGACAACCGTATTACGGTCATCGCCTCCACAGCCTCCCCTTTCAAATTTGCTCCTGCTGTCCTTTCCGCTGTCAGTAATGAAAAGATCCCGGAAGACGGCTTTATGGTGGCGGAAAAACTTTCTGCTGTTTCCGGTATGGAGATCCCCGCCCCCCTCGCCACTTTGAAAACAAAGGAAATTTTGCATAAAAACTCCATTGCAAAAGAGGCAATGGCAGATTTCATCCGGAAAAATCTTGCGTAAAAAATGGCAAAAAGGAGAAAAATGAAGAAGAATTTTATACTGTTTTTTTCTCTCATCTTTCTCCTCTTCCCTGCACTTTTTTCCATTTCATTCCCCCTTTCCGCAAAAGAAAAACTCCTTTTGTGGGAAGCTCATCACCCGGAAAAGGCTGGAAAACTTTTTCTTGCCGGAAGTGTCCATCTGGGCAAAAAAGATCTGTTTCCTCTGGACAGAAGATACGATGAAGTACTTGCTAAAAGCAACGAAATCGTTTTTGAAGTCTATGAGGAAGATGAAAGTAAAAAACAGGAACTTATTCTGGAATTCATCCGGAAAAAAGCCTTTTATCCCCCTGAAAAAAATTTGAAACAGGTCATGGAGGAAAAAGATCTCCTGCTTCTGGATAATTTTTATAAGGGAAGGGGCAATATGCTTTTTATGCAGAACGGTATTTCCCGCCGTCCCTGGCTGCTTGTTCTGGAACTTACCATGATCATAGCACAGGATTTGGGATTACTGGGGCAATACGGCTTTGAAGAAGTCTTTAAGAAGGCATGTAAAAATATGCCGGCAAGGAGTTTGGAAAAGGCATATTCCCAACTTTCCATGCTGGAGGGAACAGATGAAAAAGAGTTGTGCAGAATCATCATAAACGGGGTGAAAGATTTTTCCATGCAGAAAAAAGAACTGGAAAATGTTATCCTTTCTTTCCGTACAGGAGATCTGACCCCTCTGATACAGCAGGAAGAAAAAACAGCAAAAAAATATCCCCGGTTCCATAAAAGACTTTTACTTGCCCGCAATTACGATATGGCAGAAAAATTAGCAGAATATGCCGGAGAAAAGAAAAGTTTTTTTGTCCTTATCGGCGCAATGCACTTTGCCGGGAAAGGAAGTATCTTAAAATTGCTTGAAGGAAAAGGCTTCCATATAAAACAACTGGAAAAAACCGGAGAAAAAGGAAAGATCACAGGAGAAGAAAATGATGAATGAAAATTCTTTTCTCTTATCCATCTGCATCCCCACCTTTGAAAGAGCTTCTTTATTGGAACAAACACTGCAAAGCATTGTTTCCGACCCAATTTTCCAGGAAACGGACAAGGTGGAAATCGTTATATCCGATAATGTTTCAAAAGATGATACCAAAAAGGTGTGTCAGAAATTCACCGGGCTATATCCGGGAAAAATAAAGTATGTCTGCCTGCCATTTCCCCGGGATGGTCATGTCAATTTCCGGAACGCTCTGGAATCTTCCAATGGTCTTTTCCGGAAACTGCATAATGACAACTATCCTTTTGAAAAAGGCGCATTGACTTTTCTTACCGGTCTGGTGGAAAAATACAGAGAAAAAGAACTTGTTTTATGCCCCAATCATCCTCCGGCGGACAGGGAGGGGGAAAAAGAACTTATAGAGGAGATCCATGATCTTTCTTCTCTTGTTTCCCTTATGTCCTATACAATCACCTGGATCGGGGCGATATGTATCCGGAAAGACGCTTATGAAAAATTATCCGATCCTTTCCGGTATTCCCACTTGTACTTTCCCCATATTGATTACACTTTGCGGACGATATATAACGGGGGCAAAGGCGTTTTAACAGGGAAAAAACTGTTTTGTCCTGCGCCGCTCATCCCCAATAAATATACCCATAATCATGCGGAAGTCTTTGCACAGAATTACCTTGGGATTTTGAAAGAGTATGTGGAAAATTCTTCTTTGAGCCGGAAAGTATTTGAAAAGGAAAAGCGTCTCATTTTATTTGAGCATGTGATCCCGTATTACTTTGACTTTTTCCGTCAGTACAACGCCACACCCCAGACAAACTATTTCTATTACACAAGAGAATACAGGAAAAATCTTTATTACTATTCTTCCTTCCTGTATATAGCCTTTTATTATATGGCGATACGCATTTTCAAACTCAATAAAGTGAAAAATTTCCTTTTATCACTTTTCAAACGACCGTAAGAGAGCGATCTCGTCCGCCCAGATGGTTTCATCTATGGTTTCCAGAACAAGGGGAATATTGTCAAAACGGCTGTCGCCCATGATCCTTTTAAATACATCCAGCCCCAACTCCCCTTTTCCCAGTGAGTTATGCCGGTCAAGATGTTTACCGAGCAGACTTTTGGAATCGTTCAGGTGGACGCCTTTCAAAAAGGAAAATCCAATGACTTTATCAAAATGTTCAAAAGTCTTTTCAAACCCCTCTTCCGTTTTTATGTCATATCCGGCGGCAAAGGTATGACAGGTATCAATACACACCCCGATACGGCTCTGATCTTTCACCTCTTCCATGATCTTTGCTATCTGCTCAAAGGTATACCCCAGATTACTGCCCTGTCCGGCGGTATTTTCAATAACTGCCGTTACATTTTCCGTCTCTTCCAATGCGGAATTGATACATTCTGCTATCAGGGAAAGACATTCCTCTTCCGCAATCAGTTTCAAATGACTCCCCGGATGAAAATTGAGTCTGTCCAATCCCAGAAGCATACATCTTGTCATCTCATCGGTAAAGGCTTCCAAAGATTGTTTGCGTTTGTCATGATCTGCATTGCCCAGATTGATAAGATACCCGTCATGGGGCAGGATCTGTGCCGGGGTGAAACCGAGATCTCTGCAATTTTTTTTGAATGCGGCTATGGAAGAATCCGTAAGAGGGGGACTTTTCCACTGTCTCTGGTTTTTGGTGAACATGGCAAAAGCGTTTGCCCCGATCTTTGCAGCATTCAATGGGGCAAACTCCACCCCGCCGGATATGGAAACATGAGCTCCTACATATTTCATTTTCAATCTCCTTTTTGATTTTTTCTTCTCCGGAAAATTACAGCAAAAAGAGAAAAAATCAACCTTTGATGCGTCAAAAAGAGAAAAAAACAGAAAAAAAACGCTTTTTTATAATAAAAAGACAGGAAACAAGTTGACAGAAAGTGTAAAGTGTGGCAAATTATAATATCAGAATTTTTTTAACTATGGAGGAAACATGAAATTCGTTGGAGAAAACATCGCTATCGGCAATATGCTTGTCAAAGACATTGCAGAAAAATACGGAACCCCCACCTATGTCTATGACGAAGAAAAGATCCGGAAAAATTTCCGGAAAGTGGATGCCGCATTCAAAAAATACTATCCCGACTTCAAAATGTTCTATGCAGTAAAATCCTGCAACAACCCTGCCATCGTCAATATCCTGCGTCAGGAAGGGGCAGGCGTGGATGCCGCCAGCGTCAATGAGATCCGCCTTGCCAAATATGTGGGGCTGGACGGGGAAAATGTGATGTTCAGCGGAAACTTCCTTTCCGATGACGACATCAAACAGGGGCTGGAAAGCGGCGTCATCTTCAATCTTGACGATATTTCCATCCTCCCCCGTATGCTCAAATACGGCAAACCGGAGATCCTCTCTTTCCGTGTCAATCCCGGTTACGGCAAAAGCAACGTGGGGGAATATGTGACCAATGCCGGTCCCAATGCCAAATTCGGTATCCATCCCGATAAAGTCATGGAAGCCTACCGCCTTGCCAAAGAAGCCGGTATCAAACGTTTCGGCGCACACATGATGACAGGTTCCTGCATCACCGATCCGGAATACTTCCCCTTTGTGACCGGTCTCCTTATGGACATCATCGGTAAAGTCTCCAAAGAATTGCAGATCGACTTTGAATTCATCGACCTGGGCGGCGGACTGGGTATCCCCTACCGTCCCGATGAAGAAGGTCTGGATCTGGAAAAAGCCGCAGAACTCACCTCTGCAATGTTTGTGAAAAAATGCGAAGAATACGGCATGCGCCGTCCCCAGTTGAAACTGGAACCCGCCCGTTACTTTGTAGGCAATGCCGGCTGGATCGTAGGCAGAGTCCACGCCATCAAGGAATCCTATAAGAAGATCGCCGGTACCGATGTGGGAATGAATACTCTTGCCCGTCCCGCCATGTACGGCTCCTACCACCACATTTACGTGGATGGCAAGGAAAATGAAAAACGTGCCAATATCGGTCTTTGCGGTCAGCTTTGCGAAAATACCGACTTCTGGGTGAAAGAACGGGAACTGCCCGAATCCATCGCAGAAGGCGATCTTATCGTAGTGGAAAATGCCGGTGCATACGGTTTCGGTATGAGTTATCAGTACAACGGCAGACTGCGTCCTGCGGAAGTTCTGGTGAAGGACGGCGAAAGTATCCTTATCCGCAAGAGAGAAGAATTTGAAGATATGATCCGTCATACCACAGTGCCGGAATACCTTACAAAATAAAAAATGGATACCCCGGAGGGTATTCAAAGGGAAAATATAAAAACAGGAGAAGACCATGCTCTTTCAGTTTCAGAAACTTGCACGATTTTTCTCGTGCGATATCGGCATAGATCTGGGAACCGCCAACTTCCTTGTCTATATGAAGGATCGCGGTATTGTGATCTCCGAACCTTCGGTGGTGGCGTTCAAAACCAAGACCAATGAGGTCATGGCTGTGGGAACAGAGGCGAAAAGAATGTTGAGCCGTGTCCCCCAGAATATTGCGGCGATCCGCCCCATGAAATATGGTGTTATTGCCGATTTCAAGGTTACGGAAGCCATGCTGCGCCACTTTATCCGCAGAGCCAAAGCCCTTGTCCCCACAAGAAAACGTCTTTACAAACCCAGAGTGCTTATTGCTGTTCCTTCCGGTATTACCGAAGTGGAACGCATGGCGGTCAAAGACAGTGCCGAACGCGCCGGGGCAAGCGATATTTTCCTTATTGAAGAACCTATGGCAGCCGCTATCGGAGTGGGACTTCCCGTCTCCGAACCCTGCGGAAGCATGATCGTGGATATCGGCGGAGGTACTACGGAAGTAGCCATCATCTCCCTTGCCGGAATCGTGGATTCCAAGAGCGTACGCGTGGGCGGCGATGAGATGGATCAGGCGATCATCCAGCACATGAAAAGGGTCTATAACCTCATCATAGGTGAACCCACCGCAGAAGCCATCAAGATCCAGATCGGAAGTGCCTATCCCGTCACCCCGGAAGAAACCTTTATGGAAGTCAAGGGACGGGATGCCTTTACCTCTCTGCCCAAAGCCATCAAAGTATCTTCCAAAGAGATCCGTATAGCACTGCGTGAACCGGTGAACAGTATTGTGGGAGCCGTCCGCAGTACATTGGAAAGATGTCCCCCGGAACTTGCCGGTGACATTATGGATCACGGTATCATCCTTGCCGGCGGCGGTTCCATGCTTAAAGGACTTGACCGCCTGATCCAGGAAGAACTGCACATCAGTGCCCATGTAGCGGAAGAGCCTCTCAAAGCTGTTGCCAACGGTACAGGGATCGTATTGCAGGAAATGGATACAATGGCAAACGATTAAGTTTGTATTCCTGAAAAAATTTATCAGAGAAAGAAAAAGGGCGGAGCAAAAGTGCTTCTGCCCTTTTTTTGTGTTTGCGTAAAAGATAAAAACCCTTTGCAGAATGAATCAGCATTTTTCAAATATACCTTTTGAGGACGATGCCTTTTAAGGGCAAAGGGCACAGAAAGAGTCCTGTGGTAA
>JAGBXB010000112.1 GCA_017629515.1 Lentisphaeria bacterium
AGGAGCGCATCCGCGTCTCCATCGCGGCAGGGGAACGGCTCTACAACCGCTACGAATACCGGCAGTTCTTCAATCTGAACTGTTCCGACTACATCCAGCCGGACATCTCGCATGCGGGAGGCATCATGGAAATGCGGATGCTGGGAGCGGAAGCGGAGGCGCGTCATATCGGATTCTGCCCCCATAACCCCTCCGGACCTGTGGCAAATGCGGCTACTTTACAGATCGCCGCCTGTGTGCCCAACTTTGTCATGCTGGAAATGATGATGACCGATGTGGTTTACCGTAAAGATATCTGTGATGAAGACCTTACCTTGCGCAACGGGAAAATGGTCATTCCGGAAAGACCCGGTCTGGGGATCGAACTCAACGAAAAGGAACTTTTGAAATATCCTTATATCCCCACACATCTGCGTCATTACAGAGGGGATCTTACCAATATCCGTCCCCCGGATGCCGTACGGTATTATAAATTGGAAAATACGGAAGAATAAAATTTTCTTTTTCCATTCTGAAACAGACCATAAAAAAAGAACCTGCCGCCGGAAGATCGGGGCAGGTTCTTTTTTTGATGTGGAGGAAGAAATTATTTTGTTTCTTCTTCCGCAATGGGAGTTTTGATTTTCTCAAAGAGGGCAATAACTTCGGCAGAGGGAGCTTTGTCCAGAAGAGAAACAATGACAGAAGCGATCAATCCGGCAATAAATCCGGGGATGATCTCATAGATACCGGTTTTTGCCAGGAAAGCATACCACAAGGCATCCACAAGGAAACCCACGATGATACCGGCTACTGCCCCTTTATAGGTAAGGCGTTTCCAGTAAAGGGCAAGGATGATCACAGGACCGAAAGCTGCGCCGAAAGCCGCCCAGGCACATTCCACAAGAGCCATGATCCCCTGACATTTGGGGCTGTTGGCGATCAGGAAAGCGATGATGGCAATAATGGCAACGATCACTCTGCCCGCCCAGAGCATTTCTTTATCATTGGCTTTTTTGCGGAAAACAGGTTTGTAAATATCGGAGGCAAAAGCGGAGGAGGAAGCGAGAAGCTGGGAGTCCGCTGTACTCATGGAGGCGGCAAGAATGGCGGAAAGGAGGATACCGGCAATAAAGGAGGCAATTACTGCGATACCGATCTCACTGCCGATCCATGCAAAGGAGGTACGTACCATTTCGATAAAGACAAGTTCTTTGCCCTTTGCTGTAAGAGCATCCCCGATGAATTCTCTGCCCAGAATACCGACAACGGAAGCCATTGCAAGAATAAGGAAAATCCATGCACAGCCGATGATCTGGGATTTACGCACCTCTTTTTCCGATTTGATGGAAAGATAACGGATAAGGATATGAGGCATACCGAAATACCCCAGTCCCCAGCCCAGACCGTAGAGGATCTCTTTTGCTCCTTCCCAGCCGGTAGCAGTAGTGAGGGAGAAATACCCTTGGGAAAGTTTGACAACAGGTTTGGCAAATTCCGGACTTTTCATCATGATATAGGCGAAAATGGGAGCAAGCATCAATGCGCCGAGCATAATGAGACCCTGGAAGAAGTCTGTCCAGCAGACCGCTTTATAACCGCCCATAAAGGTATAGCCGACGATAACGACTGTGGCAATGATCATGGCAGTAGAGGGGTTCATGCCGATAACGGTATTGAAGAGCTGACCGCAGGCATAGATACTTGCGGCGGCGTAAACGCAGTATGTTACCATAAAGACGATAGCAGAAACGATCTGGATGGTTCTGTTTTCAGAAAGGAATCTGTTGGCAAGGAACTGGGGGATGGTAATGGAGTCTTTTGCGCAGATGGAGTAACGGCGCAGTTTGGGGGCAACGGTGATCCAGGCACAGATCGTACCGATCAAAAGTCCCACGGAGATCCAGATTTTGGAAAGACCTGCAGCATAAATGGCACCGGGAAGTCCCATAAGCACCCATGCACTCATGTCGGAAGCACCGGCGGAAAGGGCGGAAACCCAGGCATTCATATCTCTGCCGCCGAGGAAGTATTCTTTTTCCCCGTTTCCTTCTTTTCTTCCTTTGAAATAAAAATAGACACCTACTGCAATGACCAGAACAAAGTAGATCAGCATTGCAGACGATTCAGCATTAAGCCATTTCATATCGGCTCCTTTCTGTTTGTTGTTTATTGCTGTATCAAAAACAAAATCAATATTAATTTGCCACTATAATATAATATTGTCAAATCCAAAGGGGATTTTTTCAGGAAAAAACCTCCTTTTGGATTATTTTTTTGTACTTTCAGAGGAAAAAATGCTTCTTCTGTTGAAAAAATCTTTCTTGAAGAGTAAATTATTAAGGAAATGATCTCAATATAAAAAAGGAGAATAGAAAGCATGACACAACTTTTCACCAACTGCCGTCTGGTCTCTCCCGGTGTGGATCTGACCGGTGCCGCCATCCTCGTCAAAGAGGATAAGATCCAGCAGGTATTTACTGCAGGTGACGCTCTGCCCGCCGCTGATAAAGTAATCGATCTGGGCGGAAAAATGGCTGTTCCCGGATTTATTGACGTGCATTGTCACGGCAAAAGCGGTATGGATTTCTGCGACGCAACAAATGAAGCCATGACCGTTCTTGCCAAAGATAAACTTGCCGAAGGGGTGACCTCCTATCTTCCCACAACTCTCACTCTTCCGGAAGATCAGCTTGCCGCCGCCCTTAAAACTGCGGCAGATTATGTTGCTTCCGGCGCAAAAGGGGTCAAAGTTCCCGGCGTACATCTGGAAGGACCTTTCATCAATCCCAAATGTCTGGGCGCACAGAACCCCGATTATGTGGTTGCCCCGGATATGGAAATGGTGAAAAGACTCAATGCCATCTTCCCTGTAAAGAAAGTCTCCTATGCTGTGGAAATGGAAGGCGGAGCCCGGTTTGCTTCCGACCTTATCTCCATGGGGATCACTCCCTCCTGCGTCCACAGTGCCGCCACTTACGCCCAGTTCCTTGCCGCTTACGATCACGGTATGCGCAATCTTTCCCACTTCTGCAACCAGATGACGGCTCTGCATCACCGGGATATCGGACTTGTGGGGGCGGGTTTTGCCAATAAGGATGTTTCCATTGAATTTATCTGTGACAAACTGCATATCTGTCCGGATATGATCCGCCTCACCTTTGCCATCAAAGGGTGTGAAGGCATCCAGCTGATCACGGATGCCATGCGTGCCGCAGGTCTCCCTGACGGCAAATCCTCTCTCGGCGGACTTCCTGTTATCGTGAAAAACGGTGAAGCCAGACTGGAATCCAATGGTGCTCTTGCCGGAAGTACTCTGCAGTTGAATAAAGCATTGAAAAATGTTTATGAAGTAACTGCTCTTCCGCTGAAAGATTTGATCCGCTGTACCTCTTACAATCAGGCACAGGCTCTCCATCTTCCTCTTCTGGGCAAGATCGAACATGGTTATTATGCGGACATCACCATTCTGGATGCCGACTTCAATGTGAAAGAAGTTTATGTAAACGGGGAATGTCGTTTCACTGCATAAAAAACTGTTTTCAGGTATAAATAATGAAAAAGGGCGGGAGCAAAAGTGCTTCTGCCCTTTTTTTGTGTTTGCGTAAAAGATAAAAACCCTTTGCAGAATGAATCAGCATTTTTCAAATATACCTTTTGAGGACGATGCCTTTTAAGGGCAAAGGGCACAGAAAGAGTCCTGTGGTAA
>JAGBXB010000113.1 GCA_017629515.1 Lentisphaeria bacterium
AATATATATATATATATATACGGTAAAGATAATGAAAACCGCTGCCGGAAACAGGATATTTTGCAAAATCGCCATTCCCTTATATTGCAGAAATTCCTTTACTTCAATGCCGCCGGTACCGGCAAATGCGGTATAATCCAAATTGGAAATCGGGCGTTTATCTGCTTTACAATAGCCGCGTAAAAGAATGGAAAAAATAATCATAAGCCCCCAGAATATGCTGTATGTCCAATAGAGAAATCTACCTGTAAAACTTCTGTCTCTGAGGAGAATACAGCCCGTAAACAACAGCAGAATACTCCAGAATGTTACCGTAATACATCCTGTAAAATTAACACCGGGACTTGTTGCCAGATAGATGTCCAATAACAAAATAAAAAGAAAAAACCAGATGAAAAATATGTGTTTAGAGATTTGTATTTGATTGAATAGAAATCTTTCATGTTCAGAATTGAATTTTTTCAGCAAGTTCATTTTGTATATCCTTTTTTTTATTTTATTTTCCGTTCAGGGCTTTACGCAGGCCCTCCCCGGCAAAGTTGAAGGCACATACCGTAAGAAATATGGCAAGACCCGGATAGAACATAAGATGGGAATAACTTAACGGATCCGGGTACGCCTGACGCAATAATTCCCCCCAGCTTGCCGTGGGATCCTGTACGCCGAATCCAAGAAAACTTAAAGAACTTTCTGCCAGTACCGCCCCGGCTACTTCAAAGGTGAAAGTAACAAATATGGGTGCAGAAACATTGGGCAGAAGATGCTGGAAAAGGATCTTGTAAGTAGACAACCCCATACACTCACAACTTTGTATATATGCCATCTTTCTCTGTTTGAGAGTTTCGCCCCGGACAAGACGCGCCAGACCCGTCCAGGAGGTCAAGCCCAGTACGAAGATCACAAGAAGTATGGACTGCCTTGAACCATGATCCAGAAGAATGGTCATCAAAATAAGAAGCAGCAGAAAGGTGGGGAAACAGATAACGATCTCCACTGCCCGCATAAGCCACAGATCCGTTTTTCCGCCGCAATATCCGCAGACAAGTCCGGTAAGCGTCCCCAGAAACAAAGCAAGAAGCGTGGCAATAAATCCCACCGAAAGGGAGACTCTTGCACCATAGACCATCCTTGCAAAAACACTTCTGCCGGTCTGATCCGTCCCGAAAATATGTTTGAAAGAACTTTTTTCATAAGGTTTCCCATCCATTTCAAAGGGCCCGTAGGGGACTGGGGCATACAATACAAAATCCCCTTTTTTCAAATTTTTTGTGATCTCTTTCCACGGGGTTTTGTCGACCCTGCTTCCGGTAAAAAGAAAGGGGATGAGCAATAAGAAAAAAAGAACAGTTCCTGTGATCAGAAAGATTTTTTTCCTTTTGGAATGGGAAAAAAGACGGCTGAAAAGAAATACAACTGCCGATAAAGGAAGAAAAAGCAACAGGAAATTCCAGCTTTTTTCCACAAATGTTTCCGGACTTTCCGGCGTGAAAAGAGCAGAAAATGCCGGAAAAGAAAGGTGATTATCCATATACAGGACAAGGGGTTTTTCGTTGGCAAGAAGGGGAGCGGCAACAGCAAGGAAAAAAAGAAAAAAGATGATCAATAGTCCTGCAACAGCAAGAGGATCACTTTTAAATCTTTTCCATGTTTCCATCTGTTTTCCCCTGTTCTCTACTGGAATAATGCAATAAGGACAAGTCCTGTAACGATAAGAATCAGTCCCAGTAATTTGGGTTTGCTTGCCTTTTCATGCAAAATCAATACTCCGGCAAAAAAGCCCAGCGGCAGACTCATCTGACGGAACGCCTGAACGAAACTTACATTGGAGACAAAAGCAAAGGCAAAAAGAATAAGCGCATACGCCGCCGAGCCGCTCAATCCTGCAATAATGGGGGATAACGGCGCTTTCAGCAGTTCTTTCAAAGCCGCTTTTTCCTGCTTGCTGCACATGACAAAAATACATTCTCCGATAAACAATCCCGCCTCCATGAGAAAAAGGTAGGAAAGTGTATCAACGATATTCAATTCCCCCCGCAGTTTTCTTACGATCTCTATTGCTGAACTGTCAAAGAGAGTATAAAAAGTAGTTCCGCTTGCTGCAAGAAGAATAAAAAATATGGTCTTATTGAAATAACGGTTCAGGGCAAAATCCCGGAAATTTTTTAACGGCATGAGCAGACAACCGGCAGTAATGATGAACATTCCGCCCAGAGCCGTCAATGTGGGAGTTTTGCCAAGACCGAAAATAATGGTGATTGCGGCAATGATGAGAACCGGCAACGCCCGTACCACCGGATAGACATAGGATATATCTGCACTTTTATAACTTCTTGCCAAGCCCAGCATATAAATTATTTCACCGAAAATGCTCAATAATAAAAAGACGAAAAATTTTCCCGGCATCTGGAAAAATGGTATTTTACAGTAAAAGAACACCGGCAGCCACATGAGAGTAGCCACAAAACCCATGATCATATAAAACGCCATGGAAGGATTGCTTTTTTTAGAAAGCATATTCCATGTTACATGCAGAAAAACAGAAGCCAGAATAAGCAGAAATGCCGGAATAGTCATAATGGTATCATCTTGTAATATTGTCATACAGTAAAAACGGGGAAAGAAACACTTTTGCAAAAAGGATTCTTTCCCCGCCTGAACATTTTAAAAAGTTCTTACGCCTTGTTCTGCTCCACAAATTCTCTGTGGAGAGCGATCTGGGCAGTTTTGAAGTGACTGCGGTCAATGATGAACTGGATGTTCACCTGACGCATCACCTGATCCAATGCCAATACATTGATCTTTTCATTCCACAATGCCGTTGCCGCTCTGGCAAGAAATCCGGGGATCTTCATATTTGTTCCGATAACGGAAACAATTGCCACTTCCTGTTTGGAAATAATGGCATGGGGCAATACTCTGGCAAGTTCTTCAAGGAACTCGTTGAGTCTTTTTGCCTTCTGGGGCAGATAATGGGTAATGGTATTGGCGTTGGTATTTTTGGCAATATAACTGATCTCGTATTTTGCCAGCACGGAGGTGATCTTGTTATCATAACCGCACTCATTGACCATATCGTGATCGTGTACTTCAATGGCAATAATGTCGTTGCGTCCGCAGATCATTTCCGCTCTGGGAACAGGGGAAACGTAATTCACGGAAATCAATGTGCCGGGATGTTCCGGATCAAAGGCGTTTTTGACACGGATGGGGATCTCTTTCAATTCCATATCCTTGGCGGCTTTCGCATGGATGGCTTCCATATCCATATCAGACAACTGGTCGGCAATGTCAAAGGAGGTTTCCCCGATGACCTGTACTTTATCCACGCCCATAAGTTTGGGATCGCCTGTGGAAAGGTGGAATTCCTTATGGATGATCCCTTCTTTTGCGTCGGTGAGGACTGCAATACGGCTGAATGTGATTTCACTGTACCCGCGGTCATAACGGCGCATGATGCCTTCATCGTATTTCACATAACCAGTTACGATGGGCATTTCCGTTGCAAAGTCGATGTCTTTGAATGCAGAAAGGATGGCTTCATCAAAGGTAAGGATATCTGTACTCATCCAGCCGGAAAGATCCACAAAACGGGCATTGACGCCTCTTTTCTGCAGAATAAGAGCAGAGTTGAATGCACTGTGGGCTTCCCCGATAGCGGCAAGAAACTCTCTTGTGGAGGGGAGATATTCCGAAGGTTTCAGGTGCCCTGCTGTACGCAGGAACATCAAATGTTCCAGGCAGGAACGGATGCCGTTGATGCGTTCATTGACAAAAGCATCGGCTTTTTCCAGATCCAGACCGATATCCACAAAACTTTTGTTATATTCCAGCATTTTTTCCCGCACGGTTTCCAATGCATCTGTCCAGCGGGCGTTCCCTGCGGCGATCTGACCGAATACACCGGGAGCACCGGTCTTTTTATCTTCCAGAAGCAGATTGGTGATGCTGGAATAAGCGGAAACCACAAATACTCTGTTGTAAAGTTCCGCCCCTTTTCTTTTGCCTATGATCACATTTTCCATGACTTCGCCGAAACGGCTCATGGAAGTTCCGCCGATCTTTTCAATGGTATGCTGTCCCATAATGACGATACCTCCTCTTTCCTGATTTTCTTTATTAAATATCCTCGATTCGGATAAGGTTTACACTGTTGCGTACTTCCGGAAGCGCATTGATTTCCGCAATGGCACTTCTTGCTGCTTTTTCTTTTGTGCTGTGGGTGATGATGAGCATGGTCACATTGCTGTGTTTCTGACCTTCTTTCTGCAGCATGCTGGAAATACTGATACCGTTTTTACTCAAAATTCCGGCTACTTTCTCCAATACTCCCGGTACATCCAGCACCTGAACACGCAGATAATAGCGGGAATCCACTTCATCCATGGGTTTGATCCTGCTGTACTGGATACCTTCAATAAATCCGGGGATGCGGCGTGCTGCATTGCTGACAATATTGCGGCCGATATCCACGATATCTCCCACAACGGCAGAAGCGGTGGCTTCTCTTCCTGCACCTCTTCCGTAGAAAAGGGTATCTCCCACATAGTCGCCTGTGACCATTACTCCATTGAATACTCCGGAAATGGCGGCAAGCTGGGTGGTTTTGGGAATCATGGCAGGATGGACACGCATTTCCACTTCGCCGGCTTCACTCTGTTTGATGATGGCAAGAAGTTTGATCTTGTATCCCAGTTCATCTGCATTTTTGATGTCCGCAAGGGTGATATCCCTGATCCCCTGCACATAAACAGGATCCATACCCATCCATTTGCCGTAAGCAAGAGAGGCAAGGATGGAGGCTTTGTGAGCGGTATCGAATCCATCAATATCCAGAGAGGGATTGGCTTCTGCATAACCCAGCTGCTGGGCATCTTTCAGAACGGGGGCAAAGTCGATTTCCTCCTGTTCCATTCTGGTAAGGATGTAGTTGCATGTCCCGTTGAGGATACCGTACATCCGGGAGATGCGGTTGCCGGAAAAACCTTCACGCAGACCTTTGAGGATAGGAATACCGCCGGCAACGCTGGCTTCATAATAGAGGTCGGCATTATTTTTTTCAGCAGCTTTAAAAAGTTCCTCTCCGTGTTCCGCAAGAAGAGCCTTGTTGGCTGTTACCACGCTTTTCCCGGCGTTGAGGGCTTCAAGGATGAATTTTTTTGCAATGGTCGTCCCACCGATAAGTTCCACCACAACATCCACTTTTTTGATCATATCGGACGCGTTTGTGGTAAGCAGTTCTCTGGGAACAGTCACCCCTCTGTCTGTTTCAATATCCAGATCCGCGATTCCGGCAAGGGTAGCCCTGATCCCGGTACGCTGCGCAATAACATCTGCATTTTTCAAAAGACAGGATGCTACACCGGCACCAACTGTCCCGAAACCTATGATCCCTACTTTAAATTCCTTCATAAAAACTCCAAAAATAGTGTTGATTTGATCTGTTCCGTATATAATATATCATCTTTTTCCATTTTTCCCAATAAAAAGTTGAAAATTCTTGTTGCTTTTCTTGAAAAATGATGATATTTTAAAAATCAAAGCATTTTTCCTGTCTGTTTTTTCTTGATGA
This sequence comes from Lentisphaeria bacterium, assembly GCA_017629515.1. Lineage (GTDB taxonomy): Bacteria > Verrucomicrobiota > Lentisphaeria > Victivallales > UBA1829 > RGIG5327. The sequence goes on from JAGBXB010000113.1 coordinate 5,570, forward strand.
ACAGGAGTTGTATGCCGGAAAGTTTTGAACAAAAATGAAAAATAAATAACAAATGAGAGGTAAAGAATGTTGAAAAAAATTTTTATCGCCGCTGTTTTTTCTGTCGCAGCACTGTGTGTTTACGGTCAGAAGTCCGTCAATACTGCCATTACTGACATTGAGGAAGATCCCACAAACGGGCTGGAAATGACCCGTTGTCTTTTCAATGAGTATTATCTTGCTGAACTTACCACCCATGCAAAAGTGACCGTTACCGATTCCGCAACCGTGCAGAAAAAGACTGCCGCTCTGAAAATCCCCCGCGGTGTACGCCTTTCTGCAAAAAATGTGAAAGCACTCTGCAAGGCTCTTAATGCAAAGGCTCTCTGCCTTGTTTCCATGAAACGCAACGCCAAAAGCAAAGGGGTGGATGTGTCCATCCGGGTCATCAATGCTGATAACAAGGTGCTCGGTACTTGCAAAGGCGTTATGAAAGGAATCGGGGAAGCCGGAAAATTGAGTGCTGTACTTGCCTCTGAATCCGCTGCGATCGTAAGATCGGCTGATAAAGGCGCTGTTCCCGCAAAGAAAGAAGCCCGGAAAAGTGCCGCAAAGAAATAATTTTCTTCCGGAATTTCATAAGCAGGGATCTCCCTGCTTTTTTTTGTATCAGGGTTTTGAATAAAGGATGATGATGAAAAAATTTCTTACTCTCTTTTTTCTGCTTTTTCTTTTTTCCTTTCTTTCCGGAGCGGAAAAGGAGATTTTTGCATACAGAAAAAATTGTGCTGTAACTCCGGACGGGGCATTGCTGGAAGATGTATGGAATACTATTCCGGCCGGAAATTTTTTCCGGACAGCAGAAAGAAGATCCCCGTTCCTGACAAGTACGGTAAAGGCCGTCTATGAAAGAGATTACCTCTGCTTTGCTTTGAAAATGGATATGCAGAATATTCAAATGCAGAAAGCCCTGAATAATGAGAATGTGGATTCTGTGGCTGTTACTTTGACTGTTTCCGGAAAAGAGTATCATTTTCAGGTCACTCCTTTATGGGTCAAAAGCAATTGGGAACAGACAAAGATCCACGCTTGCGGCGTGAAAAGAAGCAGAAAATATTATGCTGCGGAAGTGCGTATCCCCATTCCCGGAGAGGAACAATTTTATTGTCAGGGGCAATCTTTCCCTTTGAAAATAGTAAGAACAAGTCTGCTTGCCAACGGGAAAAAAGAGATCTCCTTTTTCAATGGAAAACTCCTTACAGGGGATCTTGCTTATACTGACAATACCCCCCGTTCCAATAAAAAAATATGGCGCAACGGGGAATTGAATACCTTTTTCAAGCGGCCCAACCCCCGCTGGAATTCCAACTGGGATCTGGGAAAGGGGGATTATCTGCAACAGGGATGGAATCTCAACCAGGCAAAAGGAATGGGGCGTTTTGAAGTCTTTGCCCATGAAGATAAGGAAGATGACTATTATGTAGTCCTGCGTAACGGAGATTTCTACCAGATGTATAAGGGATTGGAAAAGAAATTGAGTTATACATTCCTGGCAAAAGGCAAAGGGGTCTTAAAGGTGCGTTTTTTGCGTTTCGTCTTCAAAAACCATGCGTTGCGGTTTAAGGGAGTACATTCGGAAAGAGTGATCACTTTGGACAGCGATGAGTGGAAAGAATATACCGGAAAAGTGGAAAAGAAAAATGACGGGGAAAGTCTCGCTCTGGATTTTTCCACTGAAAACGGAGAAATCATGCTGGATGAAGCCTATGTGCGGGGAATAGAATAATTTTTCCACTGCTGTTTCCACTATTGCGTCTCCTTTATTTTTTTTCTTTTTTTATAATTTTTTATCCCGGTTTTTCTTTTTTTCTCCGTAAAAAACCGTAACAAAATTGCCTTTTCATTGCTGAAAAATTGTACTTTTGCAATCTGGAAAATCCTGTTTATTCTGTCTTGAACTCAAAAACGGTTTATTATAACTAAAAAGGTATTATATTTAATAAAATGATATATTGTTATTTTTGAAGTTTCTATTAGATTATGTGCCGGAAAAATAAAAAAATGGAGAAAAATATGTGTGACAAAGTGCAAAATTCCGGTTCGTATAAAAAATATTTCAACAGAGATGTTTTCTTTTTTCTTTTACTTCTTATTGGCGGGGGCTTTTCTGTTACAGGATTGATCCGGCTGGATGGAGAAAGTATATATGATCTTTTTCCGGTATGGTTCGGGTATATTTTTATCGGCAGTATGATCGTATCCATCGGATATTTTATATTCCTTGCCCTGTCTGCTTTAACATATAAAGTGGATAAAACTGTTTTGGAGGAAGCTGCTCTGCCTTTCTGTACTGTACTTGTACCGGCATACAATGAAGGCAAGCATGTTGCCGATACTTTGCAGAGTCTCCTGCATGTGGAGTATCCGGCAGAAAAACTGGAGATCATTGCCATTAATGACGGCAGTAAAGATGATACACTTTTCTGGATCAGGAGTGTGGCAGAAAAATCCGGCGGAAGAGTAAGATATATTGATCTTGAAAAAAACGGCGGCAAAAAACATGCCCTGTATATAGGGATGAAACAGGCCAAAGGGGATTTTATCGTTACAGTGGACAGCGATTCCCTTGTGAAAAAAGACGCCGTATATAAATTGATGATTCCCTTCCGCAATGAAAAAACCGCAGCTGTGGCAGGAAATATCCGGGGAAAAAAGGAAGATACGAATTTTTATATGCAGATGATGGATGTTCTGCTTATTTTCGGGTGTGAATTTCTGCGTGGCGGGCAGAGTGTGACGGGAAATGTATTTTGTACGCCCGGAGCATTGAGTGCATACAGGAAGAAAAGTATTCTTCCGCTTCTGGATGAATGGCTTTCCCAACAGTTTCTGGGGGTAGCTTCCACCATAGGGGAGGATCGTGCCATTGCCACGCTTTTACGCAGGGAAGGGTACAGGATCGTCCATCAGAAAGATGCTCTTGCGGAAACCTGTCTTCCGGGAACATATATGGGATTGGTGAAAATGCTTATCCGCTGGACAAGAAGCGATATCAGGGAAAATTTTCTTATGACAGGAACTGTGATGAAAAATCTTGTTTCATGCTCCTGGCAGGATATCAGTTATTTTATTCATTGGATCAGTATATTTCTCAATATGTTTCTGCCCTTTGTTTTTCTTCCGGCGGTGGTGATTTCTTTATGTATTACAGAAAGTACCGTTTACCAGCTTGCGGTTCTTTTTATAAGTGTAATACTCTGGAGTCTGCTTCCTGCCATAGTTTACGGGAAAGAACGGGGGATAAGTAAAGTTGTCAGAGCCTTTATTTTCGGCTTTTTCACTCTCCTTTTCCTTTCCTGGATGCCTGTATATTCTCTTTTTACCATGCGGAATTCCAAATGGCTTACAAGAGAAAAGAAAGTGGTTTGATTTGACTTTTTTTGCGTGTGTGAAAAAAGGCTGCTGCTCACCTTTTTTGAGGTTTTGCAACAGCCTTTGAGTGTTTATAAAGAGTAATCTGCAAGATTACTTTTTTGCTGCTTTTTTAGCAGGAGCCTTTTTAGCAGGGGCTTTTTTAGCACATGCTTTTTTAGCGCAGGCGCAGGCAGGTTTTTCGATCTTGTCAAGTTTTGCCACAAATTCAGCATCGGGAGTTTTGAATTTGGGATTCATATCCTTGACAACCTGGGTGATCCTGACTACTTCCACAGCTTCTTCCATCTTCACAGGGAATTTTTCGCCTTTTCTGATGGTATTGAAGAGGTATTTATAGATAGACCAGATATCTACTTCCCAGTCGGGGTTGACATCAAAAGATCTTTCTTCAAATCTTACGGTTTCCGGTTCACCGAAAGCACCGGTGATGGGAGGGGAGATACGGCTGGAGATGGTGTGTTTGAAATTCTGTTTTTCAGCCAGAAGTTTCAACTGGATCTTGCTGCCTTCACTCTGCAGGAGCAGACTTCCCTTGGTACCGTAAACGGTGTAAACGGGTTCAGGGAAAAGGACACCGCCGGAAATTTCCATATCATATACTCTTCCGCTTTCGCCTTTGAGAACGATCTTTACATGGTCTTCTGCGTCACCGAGAGCTTCCACTTTTTTCAGGTCTCCCCAGACTTCTTTTACTTTGCAATCCAGGAACTGTACGCCCTGGTCGATGATGTGGGGGCCCCAGTTGTTCAGCTGACCGCCGCCGCAATCAATGATGCTCTGCCAGTCTTCCCGTCTCTGGAAGGAGTGGCAACGGCGTTTGATCAGGAATACTTCCCCGAGAAGTCCGCTGTCAATGATCTGTTTGATATGGTTGAATGCGCTTTCAAATCTGCGGTTGTGACGGCAGAAAATTTTGCCGGGATATTTTTTGGAAGCGGCAAGAAGTTTTTTGGCATCATCATAAGTCAGGGCGATGGGTTTTTCCACGAACACATATTTGCCTGCCTGGGCAGCTTTGAGGGCGTAGGGCGTGTGTTCCGGGGAACGGTTGGCAACAACGACAAGTTCCACATTTTTGTCTGCAAGAAGTTTATCAAAATCCTGATAAGTTTTGCAACCCTTGAATCTTTTTGCGATTTCTGTAAGGCGGGCTGCATCCGGATCCATTGCCGCGACAACTTCGTAGAGATCCTGATATTTTTCAATTTCTCTTGAGTGCATACCCCAACCGGCGCGTCCGATACCCACCAGTCCGATCTTGATCTTTTTTTCTGCCATAGCAAGAAACTCCTGTTTTTGTTTAAAGGTTCCATCAATTTACATTTGTTTTACAGAAAAGTCAAGGCATATTCCTCATTCTGTGTAAGAAAATAAGTTTTTTTCCTGCAAAACACCTTTTATTTCATGTTTTACCGGTGAAAATTGGTAATTTCCAGTGTCGTTCATTCCGGAAATGTTTTTACGATTTTTTTTTATCAACCTGCAAAAAAATGCAGTATTTTTGGAAAGAAACGCTTTCAAGGGAATTTTTTTTGAAATACCGCCATTCTTTATGCAAAAATGATTTGATTCTTCCCGAATGTGCGCTATAATAATATATACAAATACAAGGAGAGAATCCATGAACCGTATTCTTGATAAAAAAATTGATTCACTTGTTCAGGAAATTTTGCCTGCAATAAAGAACATCCGCCGCACCATCCATGCAAACCCGGAACTTTCCGGAGAGGAATTTGAAACCAATGCTCTCATCCGCAGGGAACTTGCCCGGATCGATGCTCTTACCATTCTGCCGCCTTTCATAGGAACTGATGCCGTAGCACTTCTTTACGGAAAAAAAGGCGGGGAAAATAGATACAATGTAACTCTGCGGGCAGATATTGATGCACTCCCCATGCAGGAAAAAAATAATGTGGAATATGTTTCAAAGAACCCCGGAAAAATGCACGGTTGCGGGCATGACGGACATACCGCCTGTGTACTGGGCGCTGCTTTTGTATTGTCCAAACTTACGGAAGAATTCAATGGTTCTGTCCGGTTTGTTTTCCAGCCCGGTGAGGAAAACGGCGCTTTGGCAAGATTTCTTGTAGGGAAAGGAGCGTTGGAAAATCCTGCTCCGGATGCGGTGTATGCTCTCCATGCCCACTCCACTGTTCCTGTGGGTACGGTAAAGACGATGGCGGGTACTCTCATGTCCGGCATCACCCGTTACAAGATCACTCTGGAAGGGATGAGTTCCATTCGCAGTGAACCGGAAAAAGCCGTGGATGCCATTGCTGCAACTTCCTCCCTTATCATGCAGATGAATACCCTTATCGGCAATAAAGTATCCCCTCTGGACAGTGCCATTATCGATTTTTCAAAAGTGGAAGCATTCAATCCTGCCGGGGATGCTCCCGGGAAAGGGATACTTACCGGGCACATCCGGTATCTGAAAAATTCCACCGGGGAAACTTTACGCAATACCATTTCTGCGATCGTAAAAGGTCTGGAAGTTGCCATGGGCGTAAAGGGGGAGTGTGAATTTGAAGAACAGTACCGCACAAGCACCAATGCGGAAAGTTGTGTGGAATTATTGAAACGCATCACCATCGAAAAGTACGGGGAAAAAATGTATCAGACAATGCCCCAGCCCTCTATGGGCAGTGAGGATTTCTGTTATTTCCTTGAAAAAGCCCCCGGCGCATTTTTCAATCTGGGGGGAGGGGTGGATAAAGCCTATTGCCACAACCCGGAATTTGACTTTAATGATGAGAGCCTTGTGTACGGGATCACTTTGATGGTGCATCTTGCTTTGGAAACATTGCGGGAACTGGAAGAGGGAAAAAAGTTTTAAGGAGTAAAAATGATTGTTCAGAAAAGTCTTGATCATGCTTCATGGCGTTTTATCCGGAAAGATCCTGCTCCGGAAAGAGCTGCGGCACCGGAATTGAATGATGTAACATGGGAAAAAATCACTCTTCCCCATTGTGCCCATATTGAACCTGCCCTCTGCAACGATCAGTGGGAAGGGGTCTGCTGGTACCGGCTGCCCCTTATGGTGGATAAAGATTGGGGGGAAAAGATCATTTATCTGGAATTCGACGGCGTAATGCAGAAAAGCGAATTTTATGTCAATGGAAAATATTACTTTACCCATGAGGGCGGTTACCAGAGATTTATTGTCCCTCTGACCAATATGCTCAATGCGGGGAAAGAAAATCTTATTGCCATAAGAGTGGACAACCGTCCCTCCTGCAACTGTCCTCCCGGTCAGCCGTTGAAAAGTCTGGATTTCTGCTATTACAGCGGGATCTACCGCTCTGCAAGACTGACTGTAAAGGAGAAGATCCATATTTCCGATCCACTGGAAGTAAATATAGAAGCCGGCGGCGGAATTTTCCTGCAAACACTGGAAGCAACGGAAGAATCTGCCAAGATCCGCTGTTCCGCCCATGTGATGCACTCTGTCCTTTACGGGGAAGTATGGAATCTTCCCCAGAAAGCGGATACGCCTGTACCCTGTACGCTGGAAATACAGATCCTGAACAAAGATAAAGTTCCGGTAATGAATAAGATCGTAATGACAGAAAGCATCCGCCCCAATATGGATCACACTTTCTGTACGGAATTTGAAGTGAAAAATCCCTCTTTGTGGAGTCCGGATACCCCTTATCTTTATACTGTACGTTTTACTCTCATCCATGAGGGCAAAGTTCTGGAAGTGCAGGATGTGCGTTACGGTATCCGCATCATCTCTTTTACCAGAAAAGAGGGCTGGCTTATCAATGGGAAAGTCACTCCCATACAGGGAACGAACCATCATCAGGATTTTCCCATGATCGGTAATGCCGCGCCCGCCACCATGCAGAGACGGGATGCCATGATCATCAAAAAGGCGGGCTACAACCTTGTCCGTCTTGCCCATTATCCCCAGAATCCGGCTTTTCTGGATGCCTGCGATGAACTGGGGATCTGTGTGATGGCTCCCATTGCCGGATGGCAGTTCGTCAGTTACAATTCCACCTTTATCAATAATGTTTTGCGGGATTGCCGGGAATTGATCCGTAATGAAAGAAACCGTCCCTGCGTGGCATTGTGGGAAGTATCGGTAAATGAAACCTATCCCAACGCCTGGCTTCAGGAGGAAATGCACCGTATCGCACATCGGGAATATCCGGGGAAACATTGCTATACCTGCGGCGATGTGTATGGATTGTATGAGGGGTGGGATGTCCTCTTCAACCGGACAAAACTCAACAACCGGGAAAAACCTGTGATCGTCCGGGAATACGGCGACTGGGCTTTCGGCGGCGGGAAAAGTACATCCAGACGCACCCGTAAAGACGGGGAATTCGATCTTCTGCGTCAGGCATGGAATTATCAGTGGTCGTTGAATAAAATGCCCACGGAAGATGGATATATCGGCGGCTGTACCTGGTGTATGTTTGATTATAACAACGGTTTCCGGGATCTTCTGTGTGAGTGTGGTGACGGAGATAATTTCCGTTACCCCAAATATAAATACTATTTCTACATGAGTCAGGGCGCAAAAGAGCCGATGGTCTATCTTGCCACAAGACGGGAATGGAAAGAAAAAACCATCGTTTTCTCCAACTGTGAGGAGGTGGAAATTTTCCTCAATGGAAAAAGCGTTGCCAGACAGAAGCCTGACGGCGGGGAAAATACCTCCTATCACACCACCGGCAACCCCAACTGGGAAACTGTTCTGCGGCCATGGGAACTGGATGGGCTAACTGTGGAGATCTTTAATGGCGGCAACTGCGAAAATCTTGCTCATCCGCCCTTTACTTTTATGGGATTGCCCACGGAGGATGGAGAGTTGAAAGCCGTTGGCTATATCAATGGAAAAGCGGTTGCCGAACATATCGTCCGGACTGCGGAAAAACCCGTTTCCCTGAAGATAGATGTACGGGAAGATGGAGTAGGTATGACCGATGACGATATGGTTTTTGTGGATGTGTTCCTGATGGATAAAAATGGTACTATCGTAAGCAATAATGCTTTGAAAGTAACTTTGGAGGCAGAGGGAAATGCCTTTGTCATAGGGGAAAACAAAAGACAGATGGAAGCTGGGATCGTTTCTTTCCTTGTAAAGATCGTGAAAAAGGAAGGATTTACTTTGAAAGCAAAAGGGGGGCGTTTTACAGCTCCGGAATGGACAAAATAATTTGAAAAAAGGGAGAAAATATGGCAGCAAATGTTATTGCCATTGATGGACCGGCGGCATCAGGAAAAAGTTCCGTAGCCAAAAAACTTGCCGCAAGATTGAATATCGTTTTTGTAAGTACGGGGGCATTGTACCGGGCTATCGCATGGAAAGCGATAGGAAATGGATTGGATACAGCCGTATTGGGAGAGGAAAAGGAGAAACTTTTTGCCCTTCTTTCCTCTACGGAAATAGCTTATGAAAAACCCGAAGGAACAGTGGATTACCAGGTAAAGATAGATGGCGTGTTCCCCGGAGAAAAACTGCATACCATGGAGGTTGCCTCCGGAGCAAGCAATGTAGCAAAAATTCCGGAAGTAAGAAAATATCTTCTGGATTTCCAGAGGAATTTTGCCGCAGAAGGCAACTGGATCGTAATGGAAGGCAGGGATATTGGTACGGAGATCTTCCCGGATGCAAAATATAAATTCTTCCTTACAGCCGCTCCGGAAGCAAGAGCAAAACGCCGTCTTATGCAGGATGGCGGAACTCCCACAGAAGAGGAAATTGCCAAAGTCGCCGCCCAGATCGCTGCAAGGGATGAACAGGATAGAAACCGCCCTATTGCGCCTCTGAAACAGGCAGAAGACGCATATTTTCTGGATAACAGTGAGCTTGATCTGGAAGAAACTCTTTCCGCACTTCTTTTCCATATCGATCCGGAAGATGGCGGAACTCCTCCCACTGTGTTGCGGTACCGCATTCCCTATGCGGATACGGACAATATGGGGGTGGTGTATTATGCAAACTATTATAAATACTTTGAAATGTTCCGCACTGAATTTATGATCAATGCAGGCTGTTCCTATGGAAAAATGGAAGAAAAAGGAGTGGCTTTGCCGGTGATTGAATCCGGTTGCAGTTACAAGAGTTCTGCCAGGTTTGAAGATGTGATCGAAGTAACAGGACGCATTGCCGAATGTAAAGGGGTAAGGATCCGGATCGAATGTGAGATCCATTGCGGAGGAAAACTTCTGGCGACCGGATTTACTGTTCACGCCTGTCTGGATACAAAAACAAAAAAATTGGTGAAAGTGCCCACCATTCTTTCTGCTCTCATGAAAGAATAAACATTGAAGGTCGATACGGAATTTTCTGAACTTTTGAAAAGGCGTACCATTCGCAGATTTCTGCAAAATGCGATCCCGGAAGAATCTGTTGCAAAGATCCTTGATGCGGCAAGACGTGCCTCCTGCGCCCGCAATGCCCAGCGTTTACGGTATATTGCCGTTGTAAGTAAAGAAAAAGTGGATGCCATCTTTCCCTTTACCGCGTATGCCGGAAGTGTGGCACCAAGGAGAAACCCTGTTCCTGGAGAAACATCTCCCACAGTTTTTCTTGCTGTGTACGGTACGGAAGAACCGGATAATATGCTTTACGCCGATGCCGGAGCCGCCATACAGAGTATGGAATATGCCGCATGGGAGGAAAATATCGGCAGTTGCTGGATCGGTTCTTTCAATAAAGAAAAACTTGCAGAGATCCTTGAACTGGAAAAAGAGAAACTTCTTTTTCTTGTTGCTCTGGGGTATAAAGGGGAAGACCCTGTTCAGGATGAGATCACCCTTTCAGACTCTCCCAAATATTATCTTGATGATGAGGATGTTCTTCACATCCCCAAATACACGGTGGACGCCATCACAAAGTGGGTGTGAAATTTTTATTTGACTGCAAGAATTTTTACAGTTGTTGCAGATACTTGTTAAAAAGTTGAGCCCGGTGCAGCAGGGTGTGTTCTTTTAATACCCGCTCCCGGGCGCGCTGTCCGATTCGGACAATATGCGGGTGTTGTTGCACCATCCTGATTTTTTCCAGTAATTCCTCTTTGTTTCTGAAAAAAAACATCTCTTTATCTTCTTCAAAACATTCAGGCAACTCTTCCACAAATTCCGTAAGAAGAGGGCACCCCATTGCTGCATAAAAAAATGTTTGTAAATTCATGAGCGTTTTGAGTTCCACAAATTGATTTTGAAGAATATTGATTGCAAACTCCGCGCCGGAAACTGCTTTTAAAAGAGTTTTTCCTGTGATATCTTTCTGAAATGGACTTTGCTGTGCACAAAGTTTTTTTTCATAACGCCATTTCCTGCCATATAAGGTCAAATCACATCCGTTATCGACAAGATATTTGAGTAATTCTACCCTATGTGGAGCAGGGCGTCCTATAAAAATTCCCTTACGACGGAAAATGGAATCACTGCCATCAAGGGAATCTATTCTTTTAAAACGGTTGCATTCAACTCCATGGGGAATATAGATCGCTGTGCCGCCTTGCTTTGTTATATTCTGTGCTGTGATGCGGGATACTGTAACGATAAGATCCACATATTTCAACCATGATGTATTTTGGTACCCTTTGAAATTCGGTCCTTCCATATCATATAAAACGATCTTTCCTTTGAAAAAAGAACGTATCTTTGCAAAATCAAAACGCAGTGAGGAAAAATTGCAGATGAGAATATCACTTTTTTCAAAATTCAGCACTTCTTCCAGTTTTCTGTATTTGAAATCATCTTCTTTTTCCCAGAAACGGTAAAAGGGTTTATTGTTAAAATATGCCAAAGGGATGAATTTTACATCGTTTCCACATTGTGCAAGATTCTGGGCATAGTCTTCCAGATAAAAGTCCAACTTGCCACTTGTTGCCGTAAAAATTATTTTTGTTTTCTTCATGGATAAACTCGCTTTTTCAGTAATTTTCAGAATACAAATTCTGCCAGGAAACAACTGCGGGGGGGGAGAATTTTTTGCAATATGCCTTTTGGGATTTTGACGGGAATTTCTTTCCAGAAATCTTTTCCTTTTATATCCGGCAAACCGTAATGGGAAAGATCCAGAGAAAATTCTTTTTCTTCTTCCGTCCAGTTGATGAAAAGTATCCGGAATCCTCTGCCCGGAAGTCGTTGCAGATAATAAGAGGGCAGTGCACTTGTAAAAAGATCCAGCGGAACTGCCGCAAGTCCCTGAACTGCCGATACGGTCTTTCTTGCCAGACGCAAGCCGGAAGCATTCAGAAGCGGCAGATTATCCGATAATGTCCTTATCCCGGCGGAAACAAGAACAAGGGAAAGAAGCACTTCCAGTTCATTTTCCGTACTGGTGGCAAGGCAATATTCCTGATGCGCAGCAATATTGCCCCCCTCTTTTTTATTGTAAACGAGACAGGGTCGCAGGGAGTTCAATTCCGGATCGTCACTTGTTTCCACTCCCCGGCACAGGGCAAAATCCGGGTCATTGAGCCACCGTTTTCCGTTGAAAGGATAGAGGGAAACGATATCAGCGGCATTGGCTTTGATGCAATCCCATTTTGCATGGATATCATGCCCGACCCGGACAGCTTCCGCTCCGGGATTTCCGGATAAATAAGGATAACCGCAAGCCATAAGTTCTGCCCTGCCGTTGACCGCCTTATTGACTGTATCAAAAAGCATGGGTATATATTTTCCTCTGGGAATGGTCATATCTTTTGCCAGAGGGATTTGTGTCATGGAGGCAAGAAAATCCAATTTGAAATATTTATACCCCATAGCGGCATATCTCTCAAAAAGAGAATACCAGAATTTATGGGCATCCTCATTGGTGGGGTCAAGAATGAAACCCCTGCGTTCCATGCAGTTGAACATCATTGCCGGAACTCCGTCTTCTGCTTTTGCCAGCATATCATACTTTGTCTGGGCAATCTTTGCCACACATTCCACGATCCCGGGAGCGATCCACAAGCCGGGTTCAAACCCCATTTTTGTCAGAGAGGAAGCTATTTTCTCCATGCCGGAGGGGAAGAGACCATTATGTACCCATTCCCCGTAGGCATATTGCCAGCCGTCATCAATAATGATTCTTTTCACATGTTTGGAAAGTACCGGATCGGAAGCGATGAAGTCCGCATTTTTCATTACCTCTTCCTCGGTAACAGTCCATCGGTAGTAATCCCAGGAATTCCAGGCACACTTTGTGGAAGGAATATCTTTTTCAGCAAGGGGGTCTTTACAGGAAAACTCCGGAAAGGAAGGATTTTCCTTTATGGAACACACATGCAGGGAAAGAGGCGGAAGGGTGATATTTTTTCCGGAAAAATTATGCAGAGAGGTAAAAGCCGATAAGGTAAGAAAATGTTTTCCGCCCTGTTTTTTTACTGTCCCCTCAAGGCGGGGAAAGTGTTCCGGATTCATGGGATAAGAGAGATGGAACTGTTTATCCTTTTCCCGTGTCAGAATAAGATCGAAAGCGGAAAAATTTTCCACCTTTTTCACGCCGGAAAGGGGGATACTTTTTGTTTTTCCTCCCGGCAGATTCATTGCTCTGGCAAGAATATGATCGGGAAGAATGGTTTTTGCATCACGGAAATAACTGATCTCCAAATTTTTAAAAGCCTTTTTCAATTTCACGGAAAGAGAGATGTCTACTTCATTTTCTGTAACAGAAAATGAAAGAAAATATTTGCCGGAAGAGTGGATAGTCTCATATTCAAGGAGAATATTTTCCTCATTTTCATTTTCCCGGCAGATCAACTTCCAGTTTTTGAGAACAAAGGTTCTGTTGTTGCCGCAACGGATCTCTATTGCCGCATCATACAGAGCAAAATCCGCAGTGTAAAGCGAAAAAATACCATTTTTTTCATTGAAGGAAAATTCTGTGAGAAGAGGGTATTGGGTATTGCTTTTTTCTTTCATGGGCTTCTCCCTGTGTTCGTTATTCCTGCAATATGGCGATATGGATTTTAATGATTCACAATATACTCATTTTATTTTTTTTTCAAGTCCGGCAGATGGCGGAAAAAATTTTTTTTCAGGAATTTTTCCTGTTCCTGTATTTTTTTTTCAGTTTTTTCCTTTTATCGAAATCCTGATTGATTTCCAGTAATCCCGGTATCTGCGGCGGCCGGGGCGGGATGCCCTCTCTTGTCAGATAATAGTTTGCTACTTTCTGCTGGGAAATGATCTGATTTTTCCTGTATTCTCCCGGCGTACAGGAAAAAATACGCCGGAACTCTTTGACAAAGAAGGCCGTATTCCTGTACCCGCATACTTTGGCAATGTTCCCGATCCCCAAGCCTTCCGATTGGAGCATTTGCTGTGCGTACATCATCCTTGTACGGATCACATACTGTACCGGGGAACAATTCATATACTTCTGGAAAAGCCGGTTGAGAGTACGCTCCCCTATTCCATACTTTGCAGACATATTTTTCAAGGTTATGCGTTCTGCAATATTCGCATGGATATCTTCAATGATCCTGGATAACCCTCCGGGAAGTTCCAGAGAGGCATTTTCCGGCGGAAGATGCAGCAGAAAATCATAGGTGATGGCGGATAATTTCCGCTGTATATCCTCCCCGCCGGAAGCGGCATGATCCCGTATGGTGTCAAATACATGGGAAATATACGGGATATCCGCATCAGTGATCACGGTCTGTTCTGCAAGATAGCCCTGTTCACATAAAAGCGTCACCAATACACCGTGACTGACCATGATATACCGTTTTTCCACATTCTCCAACACTTCAAAAATATAATGATGGCCCGGTCTGGTCAGAAAGAAATCGCCCTCTTTGACTTTGACTGTTTCCTTCCCCTCTCTGGAGAGAAGCATAGAACCTTTCGTCACAAGCTGGAAAGACCAGTAGGGCTGATAAAGATTCCCTGTCTTGCCTGCATAAAAAAGAGATTCCCCATACCCGGCAAGGAACAATACTCCCGTATTGAGAAATGTTATCCTGTTGCGGGCAAGCAGAAGCTGTTCGCTGTGCAGACTGCTGTTGAGATCTGTTCTTAAAAAGGGCTGTTCGATCATTTTATACAGAAAGCAGAAGTTCTTTTTGCAATGCTTCAAGGTGTTGAAGTTTTTCTTTCATGCTTTCCGGTGTGAACATACGGATATATGCCTCTCCGTGCCAACCCTGACGGGGATCTTTTTCCACATAGGGGAGGGCATTTTTCACATTTTCGATCTCACCGTTGACGATATGCAGAAGATCGGCCTTTTTACTGTCATCCCAGTTGAGGCGCAATCTGTATGCCCGGTAGGCATATTCCGCACTCTGCATGAGAGCTGCGCAGATAAACATATTGCCTGCTTCATGTTTATCATCCTTTCCTCCCAGGGCTTCCAGCATCGTTTCTGCCGCGATCTTCCAGATCACTGCCATTTTCCCCAGATTGGAAACAAGTTCATCCAGAGAGAAATTTCCCGGCATATTCACCGACCCGGAAAGGTCATCTCCCCGGTTTTCAAAGGGCCGGTAAGAGGTTCCGGCAGAACGGGTATTCAAAGCTCCTGTATTGAAAATGGAGGTATAGGAAAGTGCATGGGCATGACAACCCCGGTAGAGGAAAGGTATGGCAAAGGGCATATATTTGGAACCCTGTTCCATAAGTTCCCAGGCACGCAGTACGCCGGAAGCATTACAGGAGGGGAAATAATATTCCGCAAAACTTTTCAATGCTTCTTCCATATTGCCGGAAACATCTTCCCGCAGAAAGAAATTGAATCCCGCAGTATTTCCAGAGGTGGAATTTCCGAAATTCCAGCATCCCATATAGCCGAGTTCCGGGTTGTTTTTCAAATAGGAGGCCTTGCGGAAAATATTGGTCATAAGGGGCAGATCAAGAACCGAACCCAGTTCATGGGTAGTTCCCAGCTGCAATTTCAGCATCCCTTTCAGCCCGATACTCATGCCGTATTCGATCGTGCCTTTACACCGGGGGGAGGGGCCTGCATAGGTAAGAGAATATTCATCCATGTGGAAAGAGGGTCTTTCCGCCATATCCTGCACGCCGCCGCGTTCGCAATCCGCCATAAGGATCACATCTTTGGGCAATTTTTCCAGCAGTTCTTTACAGGGCGTGGGCAGCCACATCGCCCAACCCCAGTTCCAGGCGATGATATCCATCTTCTCCGATTTTTTCCGGATACCTTCCCTGACCAGCAAAATCTCTTCCAGTGCTACTTCCCAGCCTTCCCGTTCTTTGCATCTGGGACACTCAATGAGATGCGTCCATTCGGTGGGATCTTTCTTTTTCCTGTGGGAATAACAGTGACCCGGATATTCGCTTGCCGTAATAAGGATAACGCCCCCCAGATCCGGAACATTTTCCGCAAGAAAACTGCTGGCATCCCTGATCCAGTTCTTCACCGCAGGGACACTTGTGCACAGCGAGGCCACTTCCAGAGGTTCATCCAGATGTTCCGCAATAAGTTGTTCGCCGCTCATTTCGATCTGACCGGCACATTCCGGGTGATTCTTCCAGAATTCCTTATTGCCGGTAGCGATCCCCCGTACCGGCTGGAAGTACAGAAATACTTTGATCCCGTGTTTTGCCGCTCTTGCCACAAGCGTATTGAGCGCGGCAACATGGGCCATGGCATTGGTGCCGAATTCCGGAAATTCCGGTACGATGGAGATACTGCACAAAACGGCATGAAGCCAGATGGCATTGAATCCGTTTGCGGCAATATCTGCAAGCACTTCATCGGTATAGACATTCACCGCTGTATAGGTTTCATCTTTTGTGTTATCCAGTTTCAGAGAATTCAGTCCTCCGAAACAAGAGTAAGGGGATCGCCAGATCTTGTACTGCATAAAATAACTCCTGAAATTGAAAAAGGAGGCTGGAAAATTTTTCCCTCCCCCTTTTATTGTTTGTATATGATCTATTATTTTTGGTTTCCGGTTGCCATTGCCCCGGACTTTTCTTTTTCTTCCGCTGCCCCTTTCAGCGCATCTGCAGCGATCTGCCCTCTGATCCTTGCCGCCATTTCCGGAGAAACGCTCTGCATGAGAGCCTGGGCGATCTCCGATTTCATCTGACGGAATGGCGGCAGTTTCAACCGGTCAACATCCATTCTGTGGGTAAATTCTTTATAAATGGATTCAGCGATCTTCAAATGCCCCTCTGCAGCAAGATAATCCCCATATCCCAGAAGAATACATGCTCTCACGATCAGACCGGAAATAAAGTCCTGCGCCTGTTTGTAACCCGCCTGTTTCACCTCTTCTTCCCAGGATTTGATCACATAGCGGTCAAAGGACATGACTCTTGCTCCCGTACTGGGTGAAAATTTCCGCAGTTTATCATAATACTCTTTGGCTTTGGAATACTGTCCGAAACTGTACATGGTGGCAATGGCACGGGACATGAAGTTTTCATACGCATGACGGAAGGAAGGAACTTTTGGGTTGTCCTCCATGGCTTTGAGATAGGATTCCGATGCGGCATCCGCAACAGAAATATTCGGCACAAGCAGGAAATCCATGTTGGGGGTCTTGCCCACAAACAACATTCTTCCATTGGTGAAGATCACCTGTAAAGACTGGGTGATCATTCTGTGACAATCCATATCCGTCCGTTTGGGACTGTGCTGGATACCCATATATGCCCAGTAAATGGCAAAGGATTCCGGCAGGAACCAATCCAGTTCCCCGTATGCTGTGTTGACCGCATGGATGATGCCGGGTTCAAGGGCGAATACATCTTTGAGCCATTTGACCCGTAAAGTATTTTCCAGCATCCGGGCTTCATCCGGGGGCAGTTCTTTTTTCAGGACTTCCGGAAATATTCCCCCATTCTGACGGAATTGTGTGGAAAGATCTTCAACACTTGCAAAGTTGTTCTTTTCCAATATCTGATACAATTTTGTCTCTTTGCCGAGGGCACGGCGCAATGCACGAAAATCTTTGGGAGAATCCGCCAGGGCTTTCCAATCCGGATAATGCACCCCTGTAATTTTCAACATCCGCATTGCGATCTGATATTTGTAATATCTCTGGGCATCATCCAGAATATTGCCCAGTTTGTGCTGGTAGATCCAACCCAGTTCCTTGTAAAGCGTGGGATCGTTGGGGTTGTAGGCAAGGGCTTCATGATATAATTCGATCCCTTTGTTCACCCACCGCCAGCGGTCTTCCGGCATACTGTATGTTACCGAAATATTATATGCCATATTCCAGCCGAGATAAGCGGCTGTTGCCGTGGATTTTGGTTGCAGTTTCATGATCCATGAGGCAAGCTGCACCATTTCAAAATAGCGCCCTTTTTCCTGCATATTGATCGCCCGCAGCCACAAAGCATCCGCAAGCAGTCCCCGGAATCCGCCGAGAGCCTGCGTGGAAAATGCCACAATGGGAGGCGCACCATCAATAAACTGTTCGTCAATAAGTTTGTTCTTTTTGATATTTTCATCCAGCATCTTCTGCACAAAGGCATTGCCGGCAAGAAGAAGCAAGCCGGCGGCAAGAGCGATGAGAAACATTGGCCGTCTGTTTTCCATAATCATTCCATCCCGTATTATTTACGCATGAGCAGCGCCGCTTCCCTGTTTCTGTAAAGGTAAAGTCCCAGAATACAAAGGGGCAGACCTTTCAGAAGAACATTGAAGAAAAAGAGCTGTGCCATATAAGAAAATTCGATAAGTTCACCGCCGGAAAGAAGAGAAGAGAGGAAGAAATCCTGTATGGGGATGAGCAATGACCCCAGAATCTCCCCTGTTGTATTGCCTATGGCATCCAGAATACTGGCATGTTCCTCCGTAGTGGTTTCATCAATGGAACTGACGATATATTTGGAGAAAAGCCCCAAGAAAATATAAGCCAGAGAGATGAAGATCGCCGTAGGCATGGTCAGGAAAGAGGAGGCAAATGCCGCAACCATACACAAGGCAAACAACCCCAGTGCTGTAACCAGTACCATCCGGAAATAGTTATTGGTGAAAGAGGCTTCCTTGATCATGATCCGGGGACTTTCTTTCACCTGGAAATGAACGGACGGGCCCTGCCCGGGTTCGGTAAGGTTGTAGAAAGAAAGACTTGTTTTTCCGTTGTGGAACAGTGCCTGCCCGCCCTCGGCAACGCCGGGAACGGCAAATTCATGGTAAATACCGGAAAGCAGTTGTTCCGGCTGTTTCACCATGGGGATCGTACGGTATTCTTTCACCCTCTCTCTGTCATTGTCATCCATGACTTTCTGGGTATAGTCGATCTTCCATGCACCGTAAGATTGTTTCTGATCCTTGGAATAAATATCCCCGGAATAGAATTTATACCGGATGAAAGCGATCCCTGTAAAGTTTTCCGGCAATCCTTCATACTGCCAGGAACATTCTCCTCCGGGTTTTGCTTCCCCTTTCCGGGCAAGAAGCTCCATTTTTACTGTTTCCAGGAATTTACGGCGGTCGTTTCCTGTAAGTTCCGGCAATGTCTGACCCGTTGCGGCAGATTCCTGTATCCTTTTGGCAAGTTCCGCTTTGACCTGTGCATTGATGTCTCCTATCACAGGCAGGAAACTTCTTCTTCCTGTAAAGACCTCATTATTGATCTTGATAAGATTCTGTTCCGCTTCCCGGAGATTTTTGGCAATGGCTTCTTCCGTTTCTTTGATGTCTTTTCTTGCCACAAGACCTTTTTTCAATCTGTCCAGCTGCTGCAAGGCAACTCTTACTCTGGTCTTTTCCCGTTCTGTGATCTGATATTTTTTATATTCCGCAAAACCGTATATTACAGAGGAAGCGATAAAAAGCAGAACAAGATGCAGGAAAAATACCCCCGCAAATTTCCCTGCCCATACCACAAGCCTGGAAACTGGTTTCACGAAAATAAGATGGATCTGGAAGTTTTCTATATCTGTGCAGAATTCTGAACAGGTCATCCAGATAATGGATGTGGAAAGGATGAATCCCACGATCCCCGTACTGTATTCCAGAAGGATCTGTACTTCTCCGGTAATGGTACCGTCCCCTTTGATGGTAAGGGGAATGACAACGGAACAGAGCAGAAGAAGACAAAGCAGAAAACGGAATACTTTTGAGCGTACCGCAGACCTGCAGGTCAATTTGGCAATAGCAAGAAATGAAGTCATGTTCTTTCTTTCCCGTTTGGATTATTCTTCGTCTTTTTCCTGATCTTTTTCTTCCGCAAGGTTGGAAAGCAGGGAAGAAAGCCGTTTATTGGCTTCGGAAAGATCCCGTTTGGGAGCAGCAGGTTCCTGTGTATTCACTTCCTGTCTGCTCTTCATGGAATCATCTTCCAGAGCATGGAGAAGTGCGGAATCGATCCGGGGAGTACTTTCCTCTTCTTTTACTTCCACTGCTTTCTCTTCCTCTTTTCCTTTACCTGCAAGAGTATCAAGGAGTTCTTTGCCGGAAACGGAGGAAGTATCTTTCTGTCCTGTGGAAAGATAATCGGCGATTTGGCCGCCTGCACGGGCACCGTATGTTTCGATACTTTCCGACTGGGCTTTATTCACCACATCCAGGAAGAACTCTTCCAGAGACATTCTGGGATGTTCGATTTTGAATTCCTCTTCTTTCAGATTGCTGCGCAGAACAGAAAGAAGTTTTTCCATTGCCGGAGCAGGAAGATTGGGGGTGGTAATGGTATTGGTGGACTGGATGGTCAGAAGTTCATTGAGCGTCCCCTGGGCACGGATCTTTCCGCCGTACAGGATGACCACTCTGTCGCAAACATCCTCGATATCACTTAAAAGATGACTTGTCACCACAACGGTTTTTCCACGCTTTTTCAGCATAAGGATCAGATCTTTCACCTCACGGCAGCCCAGAGGGTCAAGTCCGGAGGTGGGTTCGTCAAGGATCAGGAAAGAGGGGTCATTGATCATAGCCTGCGCCAGACCGATACGGCGGATCATCCCTTTGGAAAATTCACCCACCGGACGGTTTTTTGCATGTTCCAACCCCACCATTTCCAATAACTGGGTGGTGCGTTTTTTCCGTTCTTCGGCAGAAAGTCCGAAAAGTGAACCGAAAAAGTCCAGAGTCTCATAGGCTGTAAGATACTTGTAAAGATAGGATTCTTCCGGCAGATAACCAATGAGACGCTTTGTATCCACATCTCTGGGGGATTTGCCGAAAACAGAAAGTTGCCCGGCAGTAGGATACAACAATCCCAGAAGCATCTTTACCGTTGTGGATTTCCCGGAACCGTTGGGCCCCAGCAAACCTACGATTTCCCCTTCCTGTACTGTAAAATCAATATCGTTGACCGCTTTTGCTTTGGGTCTGTTCCAGAAATCCCGGAACTCTTTGGTCAGTCCGATGGCTTCCACCACCGTATTGTTTGCGGTCGTAACGGTATTTTCCACAGTATTTTCCGCTTCTTTATTCAGTATTTCAGCCATATATTCCACCTGTTTTATCCATTATTTTTCCGATTTTTCCCCGGTATTGCCCTGCAACGCTCTGCGCCAGGATGCCTGATCCTGACGGGTATCTTCACCGGCACGCAGGAGACGGGCACTGTTGAAGATGATGATAAGCGTACTTGCCGCATGAAGGATCGCCGCGGCAATGGGGCCCAGAAGTCCGAATACGGAAAGAACGATACCGCAAATGACAAAGAGAAGCCCGAACGCAAGGTTCTGATTGATGATGATATTGGATCTTTTGGAAAGATTCACCAGCATGGGAATACGGCGAAGATCATTGGTCATAAGTGCAATGGACGCACTGTTGATGGCAATATCACTGCCGATGGCTCCCATGGCGATACCCAGGTCACCGGCGGCAAGGGCTGGCGCATCGTTCACACCGTCCCCGACAAATGCCACAGGACTTGTCTTTTTCACTTCTTCAATGAAGGCTACTTTCCCTTCCGGGAGGCAATCGCCTTTGAACTCATCAATGTTGAGTTTTCCGGCCACCCCTTCTGCCACATCGCTTCTGTCACCAGTTACCATGCAGCAGCGTTTGATCCCCATTTCTTTGAGTTCTTTTACCGCCATTGCAGATTCCTGACGGATCTTGTCCCGGAATCCGATCCAGCCTTTGAGGATGCCTTCACTTGCTACAAAAACAACACTCATGCCGCTGCTTTCCTCTTCCTGAGTGGAGGGGAGACTTATTCCCTGTCTGGCAAGCCAGATGGCTCTTCCCACATAGCATTTTTTCCCGTCTACTGTCCCTTCCACACCTGTACCGGGAGTTTCTTTGAAGTCCGTTACATCCTGTGCAGAGATCCCCACTTCCTTTGCCAGTTTCTGGATGGCAACGGCGGTGGGATGGTTACTGTGGGCTTCCAGAGTTGCGGCAATAAGCAGCAATTCTGCAGGTTCCACATCGTCTGCCGGAGCAAGTTTTGCTACGGAAAGTTCCCCTTCGGTCAGAGTACCTGTTTTATCAAACACAAATACTTTGATCTTGGAGGCAAGTTCAAGGTGACTGATGTTTTTGATAAGGATCCCCAGTCTTGCCGCAGCGGCAACTGCCGCAACAACCGTTGTGGGGGTCGCCAACACAACTGCACAGGGGCAGGCGATAACAAGAAGTGTGATCACCCGGTCCATCTGTCCGCCGGAAAGCCACCAGGTGATGATGGCGAGCATCAGAATAAGGGGAGTATAGTAGGCAGCATATTTATCAATGATACGCACAATGGGAGTCTTGCTCTTTTCTGCGGCAAGGATCATATCCTGCACTTTCCCCAGTGTTGTATCCGCCCCCAGACGGGTGACTTTGATATCCAGACTTCCGGAAAGGTTCTGTGTTCCGGCATAGATATCATCATCCACATTTTTATCCACAGGCAGAGATTCCCCTGTGATGGAGGCCTGATTGACCGCACTCTGTCCTTTTACAACGATACCGTCCACAGGGAAGTTTTCACCGGGTCGTACATTGATGATATCTCCCAGAACAAGTTCCGTAACATCCACTTCCGTCCCGTCCAGTTTTCTTGCTGTATGGGGCGTAAGGCGGATAAGTTCTTCAATGGAACGCTGCGCTCCGCTGGCTGTATGGGTTTCGATGATGATGGTGACAAGAAGGAAGAATGCAATGATCCCCGCTGTCCGGAAATCTCCGGAGGTGAATGCGGCAAGGATCGCCAACGCCACAAGTTCGTTCATGTGGACTCTGCCTTCTGCAAGGTCTTTGATGGCTGTCCAGATAATGGGGAGAGCCAGAATCGCCGCACCGGTGAAGGCGCAGAGTTCCGCAGAGAATGTATAGGCACTCTGGAAGATCCAGGGCAGAAGGTAGGAGTTCAGGATAAGAAATCCGCCGAATACCGCCCAGGTGATCCTTGCCATGGATCTGCCGTGACCGGCACCTTCCCCCATGGGAGCCCCGCAGGAGATACAGTATTCTGCGCCATCGTGCTTGTGTTCATGTTTATGATCGTGACCACAGCAGCAGGATTTTTCTTCATGCTTGTTTCTGTGATCGTGATCATGACCACAGCAGCAGGAAGCGTGTTCCGTATGTGTATCGACTTTTTCGCTCATTTTGCTTCCTCTTCTTTCTTTTCCCCATTATTGTTTACGGCCGGTTCCGGGTTCAAACGGATACGCACTTCCTGTTTCGCTCCGGGATTGAGCCCCACAAGGAATTTATCCTTGACTTTGGAAAGGGCATCTCCCAGAGTAATGGAATAGAGAGAAACCATCACCGCTTCCGGATTGCGTTTGTATTCTTTGAGGATACTAGTGAAATACTTATTGTC
The DNA here is from genome assembly GCA_017629515.1 of Lentisphaeria bacterium. Classification (GTDB taxonomy): domain Bacteria; phylum Verrucomicrobiota; class Lentisphaeria; order Victivallales; family UBA1829; genus RGIG5327. The sequence goes on from JAGBXB010000113.1 coordinate 28,642, forward strand.
CGCCATGACTTCCGCAACAATGCGTTTCCGGTAGGCTTCCGCATCCGCTTTGATATTTTCCGCCTGGCTTTTTGCCTGATTTTCCGCTTCGATGGCATAACCTCTTGCGGCTTCGATGGCGGTGGTGGCCTGGGTGCCTGCACTCATGGCTTCATCAAAGGCTTCGATGGTCTGGACGGGAGGACGCTTGACCGGAAGTGCGAGACTTTCCACGCTGATCCCGATATTCATGGCAGCAAGTTCCTTTTCCAACCGTGCCTGAACAGCATTGATGTAATCGGTGGTGCGGTCATAAAGAATATCCCGGATCTGCCATGTGGCAGTTTCTTTAAGGATACACTCATCCAGAGTATTCTGCAAGAGAGTGGTTGCCCCTCTTGTGCCCAGTTTTTCCCCTTTGTCACCGGTAACTACATCATCCGGGCCCAGCACTTTGGCAGGGGTGAGGCATTTTTCATAATAGAGATCCGGTTTTGTGACCCGGTACACCATTTCCCATTCTGTGTGCAGAATACAGTTGTCTCCTGTGATAAGATAGCCGTCTTTGCCTGTGGCAAGGGGGTTGGCTTCCCCGGCATCTCCGGCACGCTTGAAAAGAGAGAGCCGGTCAGCAGGCATAAAGGTAAAGGAGCGTACTGTCTGGTTGGTTTTGGGAATACTGATAATGGTATTCACCGGATAGGGGAATACCCAATACCAGCCTTCGGTATATACTTTTCCGGTATATTTGCCGAATTGGAGGCGCAGAATGGATTCTTTGGTGGAATCCACAATAAAAAGCCCGCCAAGGGTAAAGAAATAGATCAGCATCAGAATAATGATGCCCGTCAACAGCCGGAAAGCCACTTTCAGCATTTTCGACAGGGCTGTGATCCCCTGTGAAAACTGACCGCCATCTCCGGCATCGGTCATTACTTTTTTATTTTCATCGTTCATAAGAGTTCTCCCGGAGAGTGTTATTTGCTGTTTTTGCTTTTGGAGGGAGCTTTGACAGTTTTATCAAGAGAACCGAGTTTCAACTTGAAGAAGTCGAAAGGAGTTGTATCGGTATCCAGAACAAGTGTGGTCTTTGTGCCGAGGATGCGTTTGAGGGATTCCATTTTCCGTATAAAGGCGGCAAGTTCGGGATTTTCGCTGAATACTTTAAGATACTCGGCAGCTTTTGCATCCCCTTCTGCCATGATGCGTTTTGCTTCGGCTTCCGCATTGGTGATGGCGGCGCGCTTTTTGGTATTGGCATCGGTTTTGATCTTTTCCGCTTCGGTTTTGCCCCGTTCACGATCTCTTGCGGCAGCGGTCTTGCGTTCTTCTTTCATGCTCTGGACGATGGCACTTGTGATTTTGTCCGGAACATTGATGGTACGGATACCTACTTTGTATACTTTCAGACCGTAACGATCCTTCACATCAGGAGCGATCATATTGAACATCTCTTTTTCGATCTCGGTAAGTTTCATCTTTTTGGGATCGGTATTGATCATCTGGTCGAATTTGTATTTACCGATCACAGCACCTTTGGCGGACTGCATACGGATCCCCAGATATTCTTCGGCGGAATTTATGTTTTTCGCAGCGTTTTTGAATTTTTTCAGGTCTTCGATCTTATAGATGGTGTAGATCCCCACAACAACGTTTTTCGCATCGGCAGTCATGATCTCTTCCTGACTTCCGGCAATGCCGTTAAAGCATCTCTGACGCACATCATAACGGACGATCTCCTGAACAGGAGGAGGCAGACGCAAGTGAAGTCCGGGACCTTTTTCAGCTGTGATCTTCCCCATTGTGATCACAAGAGCGCGTTCATTTTCCTGAACCTGGAAAGAGATGATGGCGGCAAGAAATACAGCCGCAACGATAAGACCCAGAAGGATCGTGGACCAGAAAACCGGTACTTTAGAGATTTTTGTGTTGTCCTTTGACATGTTGTTTTTCTCCATATTTATTATTTTTTGTTATTTGCCGAATTTGGAGACCTCACCGGAATTCAGGAGGTCAAGGCGTGCTGTTTCTTCCAGATTGAGTTCATAGATCTGGGAGGGAATGCTCGAAGAAATGATAAGTTTACGCAGTTCTTTGCAGTCGTTTTCAAGGAAGTCCAGATAGGTGCGCAATTTGAAAAGATCCGGCTGCTGACGGAATGCGGTAAGCTGACGCTGGAAACGGAAAGCATCCGCTTCCGCTTCGGTACGGACACCGAAACTGTCTGCCTGGGCGGTACTGACGATCTGCAGGGATTCGATCTCCCCTTCCGCAATAGTCTTTGCCGCCTCGCCTTCTGCAACATACACAGTCTTTTTGGCTTCCTCTTTTGCCGCAAGCACATCCTGGAAAGCAGGAACGACTTCTTTTACAGGCGGGTGTGCGTCATTCATATTGACATTGATGATGTCCACCCCGGCATTCAATCCATTGAGAACTTTCTGGATCCTTGTACGCAATTCTTCCATGATGGCAGTACGGGCGGAGGAAAGGTCTTTCATAAAGTCCGTACTGGCAAAGTATCTTGTGGCTTCCTGTGTACTTACATCAATGATAAGATCCTGAATACTTTCAAAGTTGAATACATATTCATAAAGCATCTCTTTACGGATCTTGTAATGAACAGGCAGAGTTACTTCCAGAATGGATACAGCTTTTGCCATTTCGCTCTGGTCATTGGCTTTTTTAGCGGAACTTGCTGCATCATTGGCAACAAGATAACCTTTGTCGGAGCCTTTGCCGTGTTCACTTGTCCACAGCAGAAGTCCGGGTTTGACTTCGTGACCGTCTTTTTCAAATCTTGCGTCCACAAAGACTTCATTGACCTCTTCCACATTTACTGTAATGATCTTTTCCAGAGGATAGGGAAGTTTGAAATATACTCCGGGGGTGAGGGGGGCATTTTTATTGGTGACAGCCCCCATGCGGGAACGCAGGGCAAGTTCGCCGGGTCTTACTTCCACAATGATCGTGGAGATCCAGAAAAGAACCGCCCACACAAGAAGTGCCGGAAGCAGGGCCCGGGAAATAAAACCGTAGATCCAGGTTTTGGAAACCTTGAAACCGAACTGATAGTCCAGTGAGTCTGCAAGATTGCGCATGACGCCGCCGGGTTCGGTGAAGAAGGCAAGAAGGTGACTTTCGTATTCCGGACGCATCTCCACTTTTGCTCTGGGACGGTAAAATTCACTGATGAAATTGACCACCAGTTCCGCCGCAAGGAGAATGAGGATAAAGAAAACAATTTTGGAAAACACATCGTCGATATGGCCTTTCCCCGCCTGAACAAGAAGTGCGGAAATGAGGGAAAGAAGCATGATCGCACCACCGGCCATGAGCCATGCGCCAACCGGACGCAGCCAACGGAATTCCAGTACATGGGACTGACCGGAAAGGAAAATACCGCCAAGCATACTGAAAGAAAGGGTCAGGGCGCAGACAAACGCAAGAGTCATAGGCTGTTTGGGGAGCCCACGGGACAATTTGATGGCATCTGTTGCATTGAAAAGAGAGCCTTTCCACAGATAGATGAGAGTTATTGTCATAAAAATAAAGGCAATAATGGTAACGACCGCAGGTACATAGCGTTCAAAATTCAGAAGTGCCCGGCCTGCGGTAAAACGCACATCTTCAGAAATATCCAGAATGGAAGCTTTGTTTTTCCGCTTCTGAAGCAGGATCTTTTCCTCTTCATCTCTCACTGCCTTTTCAGAAAATTTTGCATGGAAATAGGCTGTTACAGCGTAGAGGAACGCCAGCGCAAAGGGAATGATTGCGAGGGAAAATGAGGTGAATCCGCTCCATTCGTAGACAGGGCCTGTAAGAAAGACCATCAGAAAGAGCGCCAGTGTGGCTATTGACGAGATCATGGCAAGTTTTACGGTAAGTCCGTAACGCTCCATAACCGCCGTCAAAGTTGCAGTTTCTTTTGACATAAAAATTTCCTTGTTGGTTGTGGTGATTTTTGAAATCACCCCGGTTATTTTATTTGATATTTTTTTAACTTTATACCGTCAATGTATAATTATAACAGCAAAAAGCACAATTTTCAAGAGGAAAAGAGAGTTTTTTTTGTTGAAAGAGTGATTTTTTTCAACATGGGAGCATTTTTTGCCTTTTCAAAGGTGCTTTTTCCGCAGTCCTTCATAAATGGCAACTGCCACAGAGTTAGCAAGGTTCAGGCTGCGATTGAATTTACCCGGCATGGGAATGGTGTAAAAGTTTTCTTTGTATTTTTCATGCAACTCTTCCGGAAGCCCGCAGCTTTCACTGCCGAAAACCAGATATGCACCTTCTTCCATGGGACAATCCCAGTAAGTCTTTCCGCCCTTTGTGGAGAAAAAATAAATGGGGGCATCATTTTTTGTTTCCAGAAATTTTTCCCAGGAAGCGTGTCTGGTATAAGGAACATGCTGCCAGTAATCCATTCCGGAGCGTTTGATATGTTTATCATCCAGCAGAAAGCCCAGAGGTTCGATCAAATGGAGATCACAGTTTGTGCATACACAGATCCTGCCGATGTTTCCTGTATTCTGGGGGATCTCCGGATGATGAAGAACGATATGAAAATCAATTCCGGATTCTGCACTTTGTCCATGCAGTTTATTTTGATGGTCGGACATGCTTGTATTTCCTTTCCTGCTATTGCCGTAAGTTTTTATATTTATTAATGTATTATCCTGTAAAAATTATTCTGATTCCCCGTTGAGCAGTCTGTAAACCACTGCGGGAAAATTGTTTCCTTCCAGAGTTCCCATGCCGGCATAGGGATAACCGAAAGTGAGACTGTCGCCGAAGCAGACAAGCCGGGTGCAGTCAAAACTTTCTGTGATGAGATTATTGTAAAGGGTTTTTCCAATCAGAAGATACCCTTCTTCTGTGGGATGTGCGCCGTCTTCAATACCGGAATTGAGTTTATTGCGGATAAGGGAGTTTTCTGTAAGAGAGATCCTTTTTTTACCGGTAAAAAGAGTGAAGAGATTGAGGAAAGGCAGTTTTTCTTTTTCTGCGATTTCTTTCATTGTATCCGCATATTCTTTGAGTTTTATATTGAGATCGGTATTTTTGTATTCATCGGGAAATTTATAACGGATGATTACTTCATTGCTGATACACGGGGGAGGTGCGATGAGTAAAATTTCCGCCTTTGCCTCATTTTTTATCCGGGAAATGATTTGAGTGAGATTGGAAGAAAATTCATCAATGGGGACGAATGCTCTGGGGTTGACAGAATCATTTGTTCCGCATTGGAGAGTTACAGTTGTGGGGGCGTGGATGAGAACATCTTTTTCCATGCGTTTGAGCATTGCTCTTGTATTGTCTCCGGGGTAACCGGCATGAATGACTGTAAATGGCATAAAAACCCTTGAATTTTGTTTTGAAATAATAAATGACTATATATTTTACAGCGGAAACGTTATTCTTCAAGTAAAAATCAATAAAAAATGTAAAATCTTCTTGAAATTTCATAAAATGGGTATATATTTAGATATTCCTTTGATCGGGGCGTAGCTCAGTCTGGTTGGAGCGCTACGTTCGGGACGTAGAGGTCGCTGGTTCGAATCCAGTCGCCCCGACCATTTTTTTGTTCTCTCTCAATCCAGTCCT
>JAGBXB010000013.1 GCA_017629515.1 Lentisphaeria bacterium
ATGTTTGATTTAAGTTCAAAACCGGATGCGGCAGCCCCTTATTTTATATTCAACGCCAAAATCCGGTATGATGAAAAGCTTGCCAGGTATTTTTATGAGATTTATTCCGATGACTCACAGGAAACGGAAAGTAAAATATGTTTTTCTCTGGACAAAAAGTTTTTGCAATAACATAACAGCAGTTGTTTTTCCGGTAATTTTTTCTCCATATTGATTTTTCTTGCATTTTTTCTGATGAGTGTTATATTACTTTCAACGCAGATGGGAGGCAAATCATCCTATGAAAATACTGATGAAAAATTTTGGTGTTATAGAGTGGATCGTGATCATTTCCGTTGGCGTGTTTCTTGTTTTTCTGCTCTGTATTGTTGTTGATGCCATTATTGCCACTATGCACGGTAATGTGGAAAAAGTCATAATCAAAACGGTCAACGGCAGAAAGTTCTCATTAAAAGTTCCGGTCAGACCAACAGCAAGACAGGAAAAAACAAAAGGGGAACAACTTTACAGTTACGATCTTACGGTTGAAAATTTATGGGGCAGCTGCTGGTTTCTGGGATTTATTCCGGAGAAAAAAAGGCTCTTTCTTACTGCTTCCCATATGGGACTATCCGTATTCATACTTGATTATGCCATAACTGATCCGGAAGCGGAAAAGGTATTGCTTGAGTATTTGCAGAAGATCGAACCGGCAAGGATCATTAAATAGGAAAACCTGCGATCCGTTACGAAAAATTTTATATTTCCCTAATGAAACGATGGTCAAAAGAGATCCTTTTATCTCTTAAAGATACTTCCTGTAAAGTCTTTTTTGTGATTCCACCTTATAATGATGCGGGCGTTTTATACCATGATCCGGAAGTGGAAAATATTTCCTCTGCCTTACAAGGGGGTGCAATGCCCTGAAAGATCCTGATCTCCCGCTGAAAAATTTCAATGGTTTCGCTATCTACTCTCAATGGGAAATGACAGATGAAAAATGGAAAGAGTGGGATCGTGTAAATAATCCATAAAAAAACTGCCTTTCGGGAAAGAGGATGGAACATATTGTATTTGATGGCATTCCTTATTGGCTTTGGGGGAATTTCATTGATGATAATACTCCAGGAAATAAAATCGCCGGAAACTGAATTTTTTCCTTACATTGATCTCTTATACCATGTATATTACTGCGTATTCGAAGCAAAGCAGGGAGTTTTGTTATGGATCCCCGGGATCTCTCTTTTTTATTGGTTCCCGCTTCCTATATACTTGGGGCGGCAGGTTTGCTTTCTGTTATCTTTATAGAAAGAAAAGACAGGATATATCTGCCGGCAGCTTTGATTTCGCTTCATTCCCGGTGGCTCATCCTTATCGTTTTTTTATAGTCGCATTAGTTTTGAGTGTTATATTTCCCACCCTGTCTTACCCTTTTCAGAATACTGTAGAATTTACCCTCTTTTTTGTTTATTATCCCTGCCCGCCCTTTATTTTATGGTTCATCTTTTCCATTCTTTCCGGAAAGTTTTTGCCGGAGCAGATCAAAATTTTCCTTTGCTTGCTTATGATTTTCCAAACCGGGGAAAAGAAGAAGATATAAGGAAATATGATCCAGGGCTTTTTGATATTTTCCCTCCTGTAAAAGCCCTTCCCCTTTCATAAACAGCGCTTTTGCGGCAAAAGTTTCTCCGGGGGAGGCGATGAGTTTATCCAGAAAGGGATAGGCTTTGGAAAATTCTTTTTTCCCCATGTATAATTGAGCAATAAAAAGATGGATCTTATACAATTCTTCCGGAGAGTCTTCTGTCAGGGAAATATCTTTTCCGGAAAGAAAAGTGGAAAGAAGATGAAGAGATTTTTCCCGGTCTCCATCAAGAAGAGAAGCATTGGCGGCATGAAAAAAACTGTACTCCTCCCAGGGTGAGATTTTTTTCAGTTTTTCCGCGCTTTTTTCATAGAGGACCGCACTTGCCTTGTACTGTTTCTGCTGGAAAAGGGAATCGGCTTTTTTCAGATCTTCCGGCTTGGGAAAGGAAAGTTTTTTCAGGAAATGGGCGGGTAGACGCATATAGGAATTACTTTTATTGTGCAGAAAAAGTATATCTCCATTTTTTTCAATGGAAAGATCTTTTGTGGTAAGGATTTTTCCATCTTTCAGTGTCAAATGTATTTCCCCGCCGGAAATGGCGGAAAACAGCAGAAAACAGAGTTGAAAAAAGAGGAGATATTTCAGCATTTATTCCTCCGGAAAAATGGATATGGTTTCAAATGCTTTCAGAAGGATCTCCTCACAGGAAAGGAAAGAAAGAAGTGGTGAAACATTGCTTGTTTTCTTTCCTGTTTTTTCCACATACAGACTTACTTTCACCGGATAGGAAAAGGGATTTTTTACTGTAAGGACCTTGTTATGCAGTTGCGCTTCCACATGATCAAAAACGATGAGAAGATCTTTTTGAAGATCACAATAAATACCGGGATTTTCCGTTATGCACATAAGTACCGCACACTCTGTCCAACCGCCACTGCCGTAGGGGATGATCCCGCAACGGTTCACATAATCCTGGAAAAATACCTTTTCACATATATCCCCCACCGGTACAAAACCGCCTTTCAGCATGGGGATGGGATGATTTTCTGTGGAGATATACTGTACGCAATTATGGATGATCTCCTGTAAAAGCCGGAGATATTTTTCTTTGCCGCTTAAACGGTAAAGAAGGAAAAGGCTGTTGGCGGAATCTGTACAGGGGGCAGGGGCCCCATGCTGATTCTGCAGGTTCGCCTGAACGGCTCCACGGCAATCCGCATCCATGAGAGCCAGTGTCGTTCCTGCCGGGAAAGTATATTTGACAGAGGGGACCCAGGAGGCAAAGTAATCCGCACAAAATTCCGCTTCCGGGAGATATTTTTTCCCGGAATATCTGTGAGAATAAAGAACAGTGGAAAGAAGAAGCGCGGAAGCCGATTCACTGTCCGGAGCAAACATGCAATCCCCGGGGCCACCGTAAGTAAAGCCTTTTTTCTTCAATTCCTCCAAATAGGAAACAAGGATCTTTTCTCCTGTGGAAAAATATTTTTCCTCACCGTAACAGTCAGAGGCAAGGAGTAATGCTGCCGGCAGGATCGCTCCTGAAAAAGAGCCGCCCAGAACCATTTCCCCGTCGGGAACATTGATGATACAGCCGATCTGCCCGTATCTTTCATACAGACGGATAAAGGCATCCGCAAGATTTTTTGCAAGTTTTTTCCATTCCTCCGGATAAGAAACTTTTTCTTCGTCCAGCAGCAGAAACATTTTCAGAGTATAAAAAAGAAATTCCGCAGGGAGACGGGTGATACAACACCCTTTTTCTGTTTTTATGGGGAAATTATCCGCCATATATTCTACTTTCCCCTCTGTGACTATTGCTGTTGACCACAGAAAGCCGCTGGGGGCAATGGCATTTTTAAAGATATTTTCCAGCTGCGTAAGTACATATTTTTTCAGCGTATCATTTCCAAATTTATATAACGGGATACTTTCCGGATAGGCAGTCCAGCCCGTATTGAGGGTTTCCAATCCCCTTGTTTTCGTAAAGAATCCATAGTTTTTCAGATAACGGACTTCTTCAAACATTTTGAGAAGAATTTCTGAAGCATGGGAAAAACTGCGGGTATTTTTATACGGACTCTGCTGGAAAAAAGAAGATCGTATTTCTGAAAAGATCCGGTAAAAATCTGCCAGATCCTCTGTGGGAAGGAGAAGGCTCTGTATGGAAGCGGAAAGTGTCAGGCCCTTTGCAAGTTCCGGTGCATCATCCAGGTTCTGACAGGCGATGAAACTTTCTCTCCTTACACAGGGCAAAGAAAGCAGTATCCTTAAAGAATTTTCTTCCGTTACACTTATTTCTATACCGTTATTGCCCAGACTTGTCCCCTGTTCAAAAGTCAGGAAGAATGCCTGTTTCCTTTCCGGCATAAAGACCCCGACAAGAGGGGTGGAACCATCTGTTACAGAACGGTTGAAAAGTTTCCCTCTGCCAACGGACGGGATCTGCCACATGGCGATTTCCGGATGCAGAGGATCTGCCGGAGTGAACTCTTTAAAATATTTTGGCGGGTAACAATGTTCTTTCACCATGGTAAAATCATTGCCCGCATAACAGGATGAGGGGATGAAGACAAACCAATTTTCATTATAGGAGGGGAGAAGCACATCAAAGAAAAACCGCCCCTCTTTCACCGCGGACTCCTGTACGCAAAAGGAGATATGGTGTTCTTTTTTTTCTCCCTTTTTTACAGAGGAATTTTTTGCGGCTAGTTTGATGACCGTTTTCCCGTCATGCAGGATATTTTCCCCTGTTTGCAAAAAATATTCTTCCTGTATTTCTCTTCCTGAAAATAAAGTCAGGCCGGTTGAAAAAGAGATATTTTCCTGTTGCAGGAAAGATGTTTCATCCATTGCGTGTTTTCTCCCGTATTTTCTGTGATTACTTCCATACCCTATTACATTAGCATACGGGAGCTTTTTTTTCAATGGAGAAACTTTACAAAATACTTTTTAAAACTTATTTTTTCTTCTGACCGGAAAAAGAAACTTTATCCTTCTTCTCCTCATGATCATCAACATAAACTTCTCTTATTTCAACCTCATCAAAATATACCTTTTCCTCCTTTCCGGAATTCCCCACATTAAGCATTACATTCATGTAAGAAGTTTCCGGCGGGATGTAATCAATTACGGCGATTGCTTTTTTCCAGCCGTTGCCGGCATCTTCCAGAGGAACAAGGGCAAGATTCCGGAAATGGGCATGCCATTTGCCTTGATGATTTCTCCATTGGATGCCCAATGACGCATTGCTTTTGCCCTCATTTTTGATAAGGGCGGTCACATAATAGACGGAAGAAGGTTTGATTTTTATGCCCTGATGGGTGCAGCCGCTTGTTACACCGGTGATTTGCAAACAGACAGATCCTTTCCAGCCTTTCCCCGGTGCGGCGGCAAATTTCCCTTTGGATCTTTTCTGCTGCCAGCACTCCCAGAATGTCAGGGCAGGTACGATCACAGCATCCGGGGTCTGGACATTGTGTTTTTCCTTTACTTTGCCCTGATCGAATGAACCGTTTTTCAAAAGATTGCCGCTTACTTTGCCCTCTTTGACTTTCTGTATGATATAGTTATATGGATTTTTCGCATAAAGCATGGCTTCACTGATCCCCGGCAATCCATCCGTCCAGAGAGGACCTTTCACGCCGGAACGCATCATATTTTCAGCAGCTTTCTGTTTATAAGATTGATTATGTTTACCGGGGATCCAGCGCAAGGCTTCACTCCATGTCCAGACATATTCATGGGAGAATTTTGCCGTGTAGGTGAAATTTCTGCGGAAATAGGAAAGAAGAGAAAGATTGGCTTCTTTTGCCAGTTTTTCGGCATAAGTAACGCCTTTTTTATCTTTTCTAAGGTAACTATCCAGATAAAAACCGATACTTAAAGAGGTCTGTTCCCGCAATTTCCGCTGATTTTCCGGGGCAACGAGCAATTTGAAATACAGATCTCTTGTGGCAGAAAGCCGGTAATAATCGTCGAGTTTCCTTGCGGCGTAACTGTCTGCTTCCATCCCGTCAACGATTTTTGCTGTGGGGGGAAGTCCATCATAAATACCATTGATAAATCCTACAAGCAGTCCGGTGGGAGCTCCTTCCAGCCGTTCATAAAGCATAGGCATACCGTTTGTGGCAGGGCCTGCGGTAAGATCCAGCCAGAAGAGGCAGAAAAGTGTTAATTGAGGGTACTCGTCTGTCATGGCCTTGATAAAATCTTTTCCTCTTTTTCTTGCCATTAAGTAGGCTTCATCAAAGGAGCGGCCGCAGGAGCGTCTGTATGCCCATTTGTTGTAATTGCCGTAATCTTCCATATCAAAATGGATCCCTGCAAGATTGCCCTCCTTTGCCATTTTGGCAAAAAATGCAAACTTTTTATTGACCGAGTTCCAGAAAGTATCGGAAAAAAGATCAAAATCCCCATTGAAATTGCACATATTGGCATTGAGGAAGTTGTGTTTGAATTTTTTTGCATTGCGCATACTTTTCAGGTATTTTCTATCCTGCTCAAACCATTTTTCATCAAAGGGAAGTCCTGTAAATGCCTGATAGGAAAGGGAGATCTTTTTCTTTGTTACCGGATGGGGGACGATTTTATTGAGAATACTGATCCCCATACCGTCATAAGGGAGAGTTTTTTCCAGTTTTTCCAGATTTTTTGCAAGATATTCCGGTGTGGGATTATCCCAGCCGAAGAAGATGAGTTTCTTTTCCGGAACCCGGTAAAGTTGAGGGGAATCTGCTGCTCCGGCAATGGATAAGAAAGCTGTGAAAAGCAGAACGAAAGAAACATTTTTCAAAAACATATTTTTCTCCTTGATGTTGCAATTTGCTTCTTTATTTAAAATCAGAATTGGACGAAGGGCGCGTAAGTATAGTAATAAAATTTATAGTATTTGGCAATTTCCATCCTGCTCCGGGAAAGAACGCTGCCGTCAATGTGCTGGATATTGGCTTTTTTATTATGAACAAGATGGATCCCGTTTGCCCCGCCGGGGTTTGTTGTGCTTGCCCAGCTCCAGTTTGCGATCTGACGCTGTTTTGCCTGATTCCTTCCGATCCTGCTGTCAGCATAAAGGAGGGAGAGACTGGGGGAAATGGGGGGATAATAATTTTTGCCGTTAATCGTCTGGTAATAAACATAGGAACGGTTGATTTCCCGCAAACGGAATCCGTTGCTTGTGGCAAATGTCCCGTAGGTGGAAGCGTATCTGTACTGGTCATCCGGAAGATATTTATTAGGCCAGAATGAGGGGCAGACAAAAATATCTTTATTGGGCAGATAACCAGCCTGCATATATGTATGGAAAGCATACTTGGGCGGATTGATGATATTGGCAGGGAAAAAGTCTTTATAATCATCGCCATAAGACTGGACAACAAGAGCCACCTGCCGCAGATTATTGACACATTTTATACTCATGGCAGTAGCCCTTGCCTTGCTCAATGCAGGAAGAAGCATCCCCGCAAGAATGGCGATGATGGCGATGACTACCAATAGTTCAATCAGCGTAAACGCCGATTGAGTGAAGGTGTGAAGGTGTGAAGAGCTTTTTTTGCATTCGCAAAAAAAGCGTGAAGTGCGCCCTGACGGGCGTAAGGATGTGCATTTTTTTATTTTTGAAAAACAATTCTCTTGTGCAGCAGTAACAAGCGGTTTGATCAAAGTAAATTTTTTCTGTCTTTTAAAAGAGAACATACTCCCTCCTTCATATTCGTTTTTTTGTCCGGTGAAATTTCCTTCCGGGATAAACAAAGATTTCTTCCATACAAGATTATACAACAGAAAAATAGAAAAAACAAGAAAAAATATTTGTATTATTTACATAAATAATTATATTATCTGCAAATGGGAGGAATCATGAGTGATACTGTAATCTTTAAGAAACGTACCGGCGAATGTGCTTTATGGAAAGAAGAAGTTTATTTCAATATGAATCCAAGAAAGATGGTATTCAACTCATTTCAGCTGCATCATATTGCCTGTATCCATTGCCGTAAAGGAGAAGAAATATCCTTTGCTCTTATGGGGGGCAGATATTGGAGTTTTTGTATTTCCACAGCGGAAAAAAGCCATATTTCTGTGAAAAAAGGCAAAAAAGTATATTTGAATGACAGTAATCTTCTGATCCGGCCTCCCATCATTCAGCAGGAGGATGAAGTTGCGGTAATGGGGCATCACATTCTGGAAAGTACGGTACAGAAAGAGTGTAAAAGATATTACTTCGGCATTGAAAGAAATATATATATGGAGCAGATGTTCTGCCTGGGGGAAGTGAAAGTCATCCATTTAAGAAATCCGGAGAAAGTGATAAACTGCATCGAATCCCTTTTAACTCTTGTTCAGGGAAAAAAAGCCTGTTCTTCAATAGAAATATCCTGTCTGCTTTTCCGCTTTCTTTCGCTTATCAATCCCGGGGATTTTTCCCGTTCCGTCTCTACCGGACCCTATTCCCATCTTATTGATTTTGTCCGCCATTATCCCCAGGATTATCCTGCATTGGAGAGTATGGAAAAAACTTTTCAGGTTTCCAGAGAAACTTTACGCAAGATCTTTCTGGAACACACCTCCATGAGTCCTATGGATTTTGTGGTCAAAGCCCGGTTGAAAAACTCCTGCTGGATGCTGACAAATTCCGTTATGCCCATCCGGGAGATCGCTGAATTGAACGGCTATAAAGATGCCGCTTTCTACTCTCATGCTTTCAAAAAACATTACGGGATAAGTCCGAAACAATATAGAGAACAGGCGGAAAAAAAGAAATAAAGAATACTCTTTTACTCATCCTTTTTTTCCGGCAGCGGATTCTTCTTCATATTCTTTTCCCTGCGCAAGCGGTCAAAATAGGCAAGGCGTTTATTGATCTCCCGTTCAAAACCCCGTTCCGGCGGTTTATAGAAGTGCTGTCTTGCCATCTTTTCCGGAAAATAATTCTGACCGGAAAAGGCATCCGGAAGATCCTGATCGTATTGATATCCCTCGCCATACCCCAGTTGTTTCATAAGTTTCGTGGGGGCATTGAGTATGTGCATGGGGGGATTGAGTGTCCCGTATTCTCTGGCTGTTTTGACGGCATTGCCCCATGCTTTATAGGCACTGTTGGATTTGGGGGCGGTGGCAAGGTAGATCACCAGCTGGGAGATGGCGATATCCCCTTCCGGCGAACCAAGTCTTTCATAAGCATTCCAACAGGAAATGGCGATATTGACTGCATTGGGATCGCACATGCCCACATCCTCCATGGCGAAACGGGTCAGGCGGCGCAGGATATACAGAGGGTCTTCCCCACCCGTTACCATCCTTGCCGCCCAGTAGAGGGCCGCATCCACATCCGAACCACGCAGGGATTTATGCAGGGCACTGATGAGATTGTAGTGACCGTCCCCGCTTTTATCGTACCCCGGAGCGCGTTTCTGCATGATTTTTAAAAGCCCCTCTTTATTGAGAAGCGTCCCCTCATTCACCAGATCGAAAAGAGTTTCCACAAGATTAATGGTATATCTGCCGTCCCCGTCGGCAAGATCTTTCAAAACCTGCCTTGCCTCTTCATCTACAGGCAAAGGACGCGCTTTCACCTTTTCCGCCCTCTGAATGATCTTTTCCAGTGCATTATCATCCAGTGGCTTCATTACAAAAACTTTACAGCGGGAGAGCAAAGCACTGTTCAACTCAAAAGAGGGATTTTCCGTTGTCGCACCGACAAGAATGACCGTACCATTTTCCACATAGGGGAGAAAACCATCCTGCTGTGCCCGGTTGAAACGGTGGATCTCATCCACAAAAAGAAGTGTTTTTTTCCCTACCCGGCGCATTTCAGAGGCTTCTTCAAAAGCTTTCCTCAAATCACTGATCCCTGAAAATACAGCGGAAAGGGCCACAAAATGCAAATCGGTACAGTTGGCAAGGATCCTTGCCGCCGTTGTTTTGCCGCATCCGGGCGGCCCCCACAGAATAAAACTGGATATGCAATGATTATCCACCATACGGCGCAAAGGGCCATCGGCACCGAGAAGATGCTCCTGCCCCGCGATCTCATCCAGAGTGGTGGGCCGCAATTCATCTGCAAGGGGGCGGGAGGAAAGTTGTGAAAAAAGGGTATCCTGATCGTTCAACATGGTTCTTATCCGTTTTTGCCTTCTTTCCGTATCCGGAAAAGAAAGGCAATGATCTTTTCTCTTGACTCCATAAGACTGCGGAAATGGTATTGGCAGCTATCTTTGCATGCGGAAAAGTTTTCTTCCAGAGAATGCAGTTCCCCGCAGATGAAATTGATCCTTGCAAGCATTCTTTTTGCGATCGCCGCCTTCAATGAGCGTGACCGGGGATCACCCTCCACAAGATCCATCAGATCGGAACTTTGCAGTAAAAGTTGTCCGTAAGCGCAGGAAATACGCATAAAAGGCATGGAGGGAAGGTTTTTGGCCCGTGCAAACTCCTGTGCCCACAAACGGGCAAGGCGGGAAAAAAGCATAAAGGAGGCTGCGCCATCCCGTTTTGTCCAGTTGATGTCATTTTCACTTTCAGCGCCGTTTTCCGTATTGTGTTTGCGGAAATACCGCACAAGTTTTTCCGTAAGGGCGGGATCATTGATCTTCCGGTATTCCGGGTCATGGGCAAGTTTGCGCATGACAAGAGCGTCTTCACAGGGTAAATCGATATACCGGAAAAGTTCCCTCATATACAAATTGACTCTGGCATCATCCGCTTTAAAAGCGTTTTCCCAGTCAAATTCGCTCCAATTATCTGTGGATTGATGAGGCATGATCCTGTTGCTTCCCGTAAAGGAAACGAAAAAAAGAATTTTTCCGTTTCCTGAAATATCTTTATTTTTTTGTGCTTATTCAGCCGTTTTCTTTGCGGCAGGCTTTTTCGCTGTTGTTTTTTTCGCTGTTGTTTTCTTTGCGGCAGGCTTTTTGGCGGCAGCCGTTTTCTTTACAGTTGTCTTTTTTGCAGCTGTTTTCTTCGCTGTCGTTTTCTTTTCAGCAGCCTTTGCTTCACTTGCGGCAGTTTTTTTCAGTTCAGCAGCTTTCTTTCTCAACTGTGCTTCAATGCGTTTGACCGCATCCACAGCAGGAACATCGTTCCAGAGAGTTTCCAGCTGGTATTCCTGACGTTTTTCTTCGGTCATGATATGGATCATTACATTTCCATAATCCACGATCATCCAGCAGCTTTCCGCTGTTCCATCCATACGGAAAGGCTTGATGTTCATTTTTTCCAGAACTTCTCTTCTGATCCTTTCCGCCAAAGCCCCCACATGGGGTGTACTTGTAGCGGTACAGAGAAGAAAATAATCGCTGACCGCAGAATATTCTTTCAGATCCAGCCGGAGGATATTTTCCGCTTTTCTGTCGTATGCAATCTCTTCACAAAGTCTGACAAGGAGTTCATCCGGAGTGAAATTTTCTTTTTTTGCTTTTGTTTCTGCCATTTTTCGTCCTTTCTCTTTACCGTTGTTTTTCTGTTTCTGCCTCAAAAATAGCACAGAAAAAACTTTATTCAAGTTAAAAATCTTCTTTTTAAGTGTTTTCCTTTATTTTTCTGAAAAGTCTCCGATCCAGCTTTTTTTCCGTTTTTTTACAATTCCAAAGTATCTTCCTCATAAACGGAATGATCCTGATCGGTGAATTTTACATTGATCTCTTTCCCGGAGAATGTAAGAGCCGCCCCGGCAAATTCCTGCGGCTTGTTCCCGTCCCAACGGGATCCCACCACCAGCGGACAGGGCTGACCAAGATGGTCGTGTTCACTTCCGCAACGGGAAAGGAAGGAACGGTGCAGATGACCGCTCAACATCACATGGGGTTTTACATGTTCTTTCAGAAGACTGCACCATTTTCTGTAACACTCCTGCTCAATATTGAAGGGTTCTTTCAGAACATAGGAAAACGGTACATGGGAGATCACAACTTTATATTTGACCCCTTCCTCCTCATATTCCTTTGCCGCATTTCTGATGACTTCTTCAATATATTTTGTCTCTCTCTTTCTGAACGCGTGACAGCAGATCGTATTGCCGTATGCTTCATGGGAATCCTCTTTATCCTCTCCGCAATCCACAAGGATACCCCAGAGTGAACCCACCCGGAAAGTATAGAAACTGTGTCCGTAACGATTGGGGGTGTATGTGGCAAGATCTTCGGCATGATTGCCCCGCAGGTCATGGTTGCCTCTGGAATAGACGGTGGGGATCTCCCCATTGGTCATTTTTCCGGCAATTTCATGGATGGTCATAAAATTTTTGATCTCCCCGCTGTGATCGGGAATATCCCCATTGAGGATAAGAAGATCCAGTTTGTCTCCGAAGAAAGATCCTGTCCTTACAGGCAGATCCACTTTGTTATGGGTATCCGCCAGATGGTAGACATGGATATTATCCTCCGGAACACTGCGGAAAGGAATGGTGAAACTTTCCACGGCCCCGGTTTTGGAAAAATAAGGGATCCTTTCCAGTACTCTTCTGAATTTGATGGTATAACTTTCCGCCCTGTCCAGTTCTTCCATAGGGACAACGATTTTATGGGTATCGCTTCCGGAACGGAGGATGCCGTTACTGTCATCGAAATATTCTTCTCCGGCAACATCAAGCCACATCAGAGTTTCGCTTTTTACCACAATAAAGATCTGATACTCTTTTCCCACCGCATAAACAGCAGGAGGGAATGCCAGAACATCCGGAAGAGAAATACTTTTATCCATAAAAACTCCTTTTTATTTATATATACAAAATATAACAAAATAAAGAAAAAAATCAAACCCGTATGGAAAGAATTTTACAAATGAAAGGGAAAAATCTTTATTCAGGAATGTTTTTCAGGACTTTTCCGTTACGCTTTCTTTTGTGGAGGGGGGCTTCAAAATCGTAAAGAACGCCATTGACAAAGATTTTTTGGATCCCCTCCGGGAAGGTGTGCGGATGGGCAAAGTCGGCTTTTGAATGGAATTTTTCCGGATCAAAAAGAATGAGATCGGCGTAGAATCCATTCCGGATCAACCCTCTTTGCGGTATGGAAAAGATCTTTGCAGGCAATCCTGTCATCCGGTGGACTGCTTCTTCCGGAGAAAAACCCATGGAACGCAATAAATGGAAAAATTCCGGAAAAGAACCAAACCCTCTGGGGTGGCTTCTGCCTGTCGAATCCTCCTGCGGCCGGCTTGTTTCGTCACTGCCGCAGCAGACAAAATCTTTTTGCAGGATCTTTCTCATGTTTTCTTCACTCATACCGGCAAACGCTCCAATGGCGCCTGTCGAATCGTTTTTCAATATCTCTGTAATGATCTCCCCCGGCGTACGGGCAAACTCCTCCGCAATAAAGGCAATACTTTTTCCCCGGTATTTTTTCATCTCTTCATACCGGGTATCTGCCAGAAGTACTTTTGCCCAATCTCTGGGGGCAGTATTGAGGAGAGAGACAAGTCTTTCACATTCTTTTGGATCAGCGGCAAGTTTTTCCTGGATCTTCCTGTCGGTCATTTCTTCATATTCTCCCGGCAGAACAAGAGATAAACTTGTGGCGGAAAAGGTATAGGGATACCGGTCGGCAGTTACATATAATCCTTTGTTTGCCGCATCCCGGATCCTTTGAAAAACTTCCGGCAATTTCCCCCAGTTGCGCATTAAAGAAGTTTTCAGATGACTGATATGCAGTTTTCCGCTTCCGCAGGAAGCAAGAAGAATGGCTTCCTCCACGGCCTCCGTAAGACGATCCCCCTCGCTGCGTAAATGCGTGGCATAGGGGAGGGAAAACTTTTTCAATACTGCCATGAGAGAAAGCAGTTCTTCTCTTGAAGATGTTCTTCCGGGCATATATAACAACCCTGTGGAAAGCCCCCATGCCCCCTGGGAAAGAGTTTTATGCAGCAAAGAGGCAAGAAGAGAACGCTTTTCCGCAGAATCCGTACTCTTTGCATCGTAGGAATACACACACCCTTTCAATGTATTATGTCCGCACAGGGGGAGAACATTGACTGCCGGGAAACATTGCTGTAAATATTTTTCATAGGTGATAAAATCTTTCCACAGGATCTTCTGACCATATTTGCTGTATAATATATTCAGATGTTCCCGTACCTCCTCCGTGACAACAGGAAAAGGGGACAGCCCGCAGTTGCCGGTAACAATACTGGTCACACCCTGCATAATACTGCTTGATGCG
Source organism: Lentisphaeria bacterium (assembly GCA_017629515.1). GTDB lineage: Bacteria > Verrucomicrobiota > Lentisphaeria > Victivallales > UBA1829 > RGIG5327. The sequence continues at coordinate 13,720 of JAGBXB010000013.1, forward strand.
TCCGGCGCAGCAAATAATGACATATCCGAATGGGTGTGGGTATCAATAAATCCCGGCGCAAGGAATGCTCCTTTTCCATCCAGTTTCCGGCAATTGCAGTAAGTATGCAGTCCTTTTCTGCTTACAGAAAGGATTTTTTCTCCGGAAAGCAATACTTCCCCCTCAAAAGGTTTCTGCAAAGAACCATCCAGGATTTGGACACCGGTAATAAGAAGATCTTTGTTTTCATTCATTTTCTTATTCATCCAGTTCCGGGATCACCGGGATGGAAAAATCTTCTTTTTTCTCCGGAAGAGGTGGAGGAAGAGGCTTTTTTCCGGAAGGATTGTTCCGGAGAGCCGAAGAAGTATTTTCCACTTTTGAGGAAAGGTTTTTCAATTCATTATCCACTTTTTCTTTTATGACTTTTTCCGCTTCCAGCCGGATCTGGTTTACCGCTTTATCTCCCAGAACTTTCATCTCCTTTTCCGCCTTTTTTTTCCCTTCAAGCTTTGCCGTTTCAAAGATCAGGGAAAAATGGTGATATGCCTGGGAAAAGGAATATAAAATCCTTGCCTGCAAACCATCAAAAAAGGAGTCGATATTTGTGCCGGTACGGGAAAATTCTGTTCTCTTTTCCTGTAAAGTGCCGGAAATGGTTTCTGCGGCAGGGAGCGTAAAAGAAAATACAGAAAATATCATGAAAAAAATCCCAAAACATTTCTTCATTTTTTCAACTCCTTTTCAGAAGAAAGCATCTTTTCTCTTTCTTTCCGTATCCTTTTATAATGGGCTGATGCTCTTTTTTCCATATCGTCAAGCAATTCATCCGGAGAAAAGCTTCCTGTCCGCCTGCAAAGCATATTCCCCCAGGGCGTCCGGGGATCAAGAAGGAGGAATGTGGGATAATGCGTAACGGAAAATCTGGAACAAAGCTGTTCATTCTGTTTCCGGTGGGCACGGGAAAGGGAGTATTTGTCTTTGGGCAGATCTATATGCACAAGAATATGATCTTTTGCGGCTTTTTTTATAAAATTTTTATTGTATTTATACCGGGGGATGAGGTGGAAATGATTCCCGGAAGAAGCATCGGATACGGTGAAAAAAAGAAGCAGGAACTTCTTTTCCTGTAATGCTGTTTTCCTTGCTCCACGGAAATTATTACGCCAGGAATTTGTTTTGGTTTCTTTTTTTTCTGCCGGAAGATTTTCCTCCTGTCCGGAAAGAACGGAAAAGGAAAAAAGGAAGAAAAAAAGAACTGAAAGAAAAGATTTATAAGATCCAATCATTGCTTTTATAAAGGAAAAATCAGTTTTTTTCATCTTTTTCCCACTTCCTGTAAGGGTGTTCCGCAAGAAAGGAATTGCTGTATTTATGGTCATGGGTCACCTCTTCCCCAAGCCACGCAGGAATGGGAAAGGAGCTTTGGGAAGCAGGCAGTTCGATTTCCGCAACGACCAAACCGGCATTTTCACCGGAAAACTCATCGATTTCCCATCGGAGCATATTGCCTGCCGGAACGATATGCCGTGTCTTTTCCACCGTATTGCCGCAAAAATCCTTTAAGATCACACGGGCATCTTCCAGAGGAATACTGTATTCAAATTCATTGCGGGTGAAACTTTCTCCATCTGTCCCCCGGTTGCTTTTCAGCGTGAGGAACGCTTTTTCTCCCGCAATGCGTACTCTTTGCGTACAGAATTTTTCCCCGCTCCGGATGGGGATATATGCCTGACAGAAGAAACTGGAAAAAGTCACTTCCTTTTTCCAGGAATCATCTTTCAGAAGGAATTTTCTTTCGATCTCCTTTGCCATGGCAGTATTTCCTATCCGGCGTTGAGGAAACTCCTTAAACAAGAGAATATTTTCCGGCAAGTTTCTGTAACGCAGCCAGCTGTTTTGCGGAAAGGTCCTTGCCCGCTTTATGCTGTTTGAGCAAAGATTCATAGAAGGCTTTGTCATCATAGATCATTCTGCCGATCTTTCTGGGTTCCGCCCATTCTTTCACGCTTTCAAATTTTGCAAAAAGTGCGGTCAGATCTGTTCCGGCGGAAACCGGGGAAACTGCTTCCTGCTGGGGAATATTCAGAATACCGGAAATCACTCCGAAATCTTCTGCATTGAACTCTCCTTTATATTTCAGGGCAAGTCTCGTAAGAACTGCCAGCTGTTTTGCGGAAAACATTTTTCCCTGACCGTTCTGCTGTTTGAGAGAAGTATAAAATTTCTTTTCATCAAAGGCATTGCGTTTTTCCGACTGTTCCCATTTGATGCTGTCCATAAGGGTAAAAAGCTGCTGATATTTATTTACTTCCGCCTGAACAAGGGCGTCCTCACGCAATTTCAGAGCTTCTTCGGCTTTTTCTTTGCGTTTTTCCGACTGCTCTTTTGTAGCGGCAAGTTCCTCTGTAAAGGAGCAGGATTGTGCCGCAGAAGCAAGGCCGGGGAGTTGTTCTTCATACTTTACTGCCAGACGCAGGAGGGCTTCCCACTGCTTGGCGGTGATCGTTTTCCCGCTTTCAAAGGCTTTGAGAACGGAAGAGAAGAAGCGTTTGTCATCATATGTACGATTGCCGCTTTTTTCCGCTTTCTGCCATTCCCGGATGCCGGAAAGAAGTTCAATGACTACTTTCGCTTTCTCCCCTTCCGGTGCGCCTTCGGTTTTTGCCGCACTGAGCCATTGCAGGAATTTATCGTAAAATTCGTGCATCATTTCTGTCCAGACTACTTTCCCCTCTTCCACGCTGTCCAGCTGGTTTTCCATATCCGCAGTAAAGCCCACCTGGAAAAGTTCCGGAAGTTTGGCTACCAGATAATCATTGATCTTGAAGCCCAGTTCCGTGGGAATGAGTTTGCCCTTTTCCTTGTTCACATATTTGCGTACCTGAATGGTATTGACGATCGTGGCGTAGGTGGAGGGGCGTCCGATACCGTTGGATTCCAGTTCTTTGATGAGGGTGGCTTCTGAAAAACGGGGGGCGGGTTCGGTAAATTTCTGTTCACCGGCAATTTCAGCAAGATCTGCCGCCATGCCGTTTTTGAGTTTCTTCAGAGCTTCTGCGTCTTTTGTATCCTCTTCATCCTCATTATTCACTCCTTCCTCCTGAATATTATAGGCCCGGAGAAATCCGGCAAAGGTGGTAACAGTGGCAGTACTGCGGAAGGTATAGAGAGGGGAGGAAGCGGAACTTCTGCCCACGGTATCCACACTGGTACGCATCTGCTCACAGGCGGACATCTGACTGGCGGCAAATCTGCGCCAGATAAGAGTATAAAGTTTCAACTGCTGGGTATCCAGCACTCCTTTCAATTTTTCCGGAGTAAGAGTTATATCCGTGGGCCGGATGGCTTCATGGGCACCCTGGGCAGAGGCTTTGGAACGGTAGATATTGGGTTTGGCAGGTACATATTCCGCCCCGTAATTTTCCTCAATATATTTTCTTGCCGCCATCTGGGCTTCCACAGCAACAGAAACAGCATCGGTACGCATGTAGGTAATAAGACCCCGTGTAGTACCGTTGCCGATATCCAAGCCTTCATAAAGCTGCTGGGCTATCCGCATGGTGCTGTTGGCGGAAAAGCCCAGAGAGGAACTTGCCGCCTGCTGCAAGGTACTGGTGATGAAAGGAGGCTGTGCAAAGCGTTTCCGGGGAACTTCTTCCACATTGGTGATCTGCCAGGAGGAGATCTTTCTGATATCGGCAAGGAGGGCATCCGCCTGTTCTTTGCCGGTTACTTCAAATTTTTCCCCGTCGATCTTGAAGAGTTTGCCAGTATAATATTCTTTCTGCATTTCGCCATTGAAGCGGGCTGTAAAGTTCCAGTATTCTCTGGGAATGAATGCAAGGATCTCCCGTTCCCTTTCGCAGACAAGACGCAATGCCACGCTCTGGACACGGCCGGCACTCAATCCTTTTTCGATCCTGCCCCACAAAAGGGGACTGACCATATATCCTACGATACGGTCAAGCACTCTTCTCGCCTGCTGGGCATCCACCCGGTCAAGGTCGATATCCGCAGGATTTTCAAAGGCTTTCCGGATGGCACTGCCGGTGATCTCATGGAATGTGACCCTTTTAAAAGAGGCATTTTTATTGCCTTTGGAAAGCATGTCCTTCAAATGCCATGCAATGGCTTCCCCCTCACGGTCAGGGTCAGGGGCAAGATAGATTTCCGCAGCACCTTTTGCAGCACTTTTCAGATCATTGAGGTTTTTTGTCCGTTCTCTGTTTTCTTCGTACTGGGGGGCAAAGTCATGCTCGATATCCACTCCCAGAGATCTCTGGGGAAGATCCCGTACATGCCCCATGGAGGCTTTGATGGTATAACCGTTGCCCAGGATTTTTCCTATGGTTTTTGCTTTTGCGGGAGACTCCACGATCACAAGTTTGTTTTTCATATCTTCTCTTCTTTCCTGCCTCTTTTTGATTATCCTGTGAAATTACTTTTATTTCAAAATTTATTCCCGTTTCTGAAAAATACAAGTGAAAAAAATCCGGGAAAAGTTTCCTTAATACCTTATCTATTTTAAAAAATAGATATTTATTTCAAAAAAAATTCAAGTTTTTTTTCTTTTACCTCTGCTGTGCCGTTTTTTTCCGTTTTATTCCTTTTTTCCCGGCAGTTTTCTTTTTTATATGGGAATTTTTCTTTACATGACTCTGCAATACGATCCTTTCTTCCGGCAATGCAGGATTTTTTGCACGGATAAATCCCCATTGCAGAAGACTTCTCATACTTCTGTCTCTTTCCGCAGCAGTGGGGAAGCCTGTCACGATACCGATATATTCTTCCCCATCCCTTTCACAACTTACTGCAACACAGAATCCGGCATTTTTTGTGTAACCGGTTTTGATCCCTTTCACCCCTTTCACTCCGTATTTGCCGCCGGGTAAAAGATGATTATGGTTCCACATCGTCAGGTGTCCCTTATCCCCTTTTTCACGGAAAGAAGCCTGCCGCATGGAAACAAGTTCCCGGAAAAGGGGACTTGTCATGGCATATTCACACAATTTCAGCAGATCTTCCACGGTACTTGTGTTGTCCGGAGTAAGTTTCCTTCCGGGCAAGCCATGGGGATTATAAAATTTTGTGGAGGGCATTTTCAAATACCGGGCTGTACGGTTCATCCTCTGTATGAAATCATTACTTTTTCCGTTGCCCAGATATTCTCCGATCAGGAATGAAGCATCATTGGCACTTTTGATGGCGGCGGCTTCCATAAGGCTTTGCAAAGTAAAGGATTCCCCGTTACGCATCCATACCACGCCCTCCCGCAGGGAGATTGCTCCTCTGGTTGCCGGGATACGGGTGGAAAGCGTTACTCTGCCATTTTCCACATCTTCACAGGCAAGAAGCAGTGTCATGATCTTTGTCATGGAGGCAATGGGTACTTTTTTCCGGGGATTTTTTGCCCAGAGGATCTTTCTGGAATTGACATGCAGAAGAATCCCGGAAGAAGCTCTGGAAAGTTCCGGTATGGCGGAAATTTTTTCCCTGACACAGTTTTTGTAATTGTAATCGCCTCTTTTCAATATGCTTTTCGGGGCGGCAGGGGGGGGAAGTGTCCCGAAAGCAAATGTGGAATTTTCTTTTCCGGAAAATTCTTCCATTCCGGTCAACTCATCCAGAGAGGGCAGAGATGGAAACTTTTCGCCGGAAGAAGATTTTTGACTTTTCTTTTTCTCTGCCGGTATGATTTTTGCTTCCGGTTTCTTTTTCCAGTTGCCGGGGACAACAGGAGTTACATCGTCATATTCTGCCGGAGGATATTTGCCTTTTCCCTTAAAACTTTTTGCCGGAAGAGCCGGGGGCGTGAGATGGGGTTTTTCCGGCTCCTTTTCCACTTTGGAAGCGCATCCGCCATTCATCACAAGAAAAATGACCAGAAGATGAATGAAAGAAATCCCGCCTGCAAGTGCGATAATATGAGGTAATTTCATTTCTGTTCCTTTACTTGTGTTCCTGTAATGGTATGGAAAAAAGAAATTCCCTCCCGGCGTGGAAAGCCGGGAAGGAAAGAAGAATTTTACTTATTGGAGCGTTCTTCGGCAATAGCTCTGTTCAAGGCGGAAAAGATGGCATAGATGGTGGCAATATCAATGTTGGTATGTTCACCCACTCCGTAGAAAAGTTTATTGTCACTGCCTCTGCGGATACCTACAATACTCATGGCTTTTGCGTCTGCATTATCGCCGAGAGTCTGTTCCCGGTAATCTTCCAGCACGAAATTATAGAGTTCCGCATCGTCTCTTATGGCATGGACAGTTGCGGAGACAGGACCATTGCCTCTTCCGGAAGCGGTACGTTCCACTCCGTCCATAAGGATATTGAGATTGACTTCCACTTCGGACTCATCTTTACCCTCGATATGCTCTGTCCCTCTGTGATTGCGGGTGAACTTTTTCAGAACGAAAGGTCCTTTCACATTGACAAAGGTTTCGTTGAAAATCTTCAAAAGTTCATTGGCATCGAGTTCATCGCCTTTGTTATCGGCATAAGCCTGGGTGGCAGCCCCGATCTCCGGGTGCATCCCCTTGGGGGGATAAATGCCGAAATCGTGTTCCAGAACATAGGCGACCCCGCCTTTGCCGGACTGACTGTTGATACGGATGAGTTTTTCATATTTTCTGCCGACGGAAGCCGGATCGATATGCAGATAGGGTACTTTCCAGTCCACGCCGAAAAGTTTTCTTGCATCATCCAGTTTGTCCATCCCTTTGCGGATGGCATCCTGATGGGAGCCGGAAAATGCGGTAAATGCCAGCTGCCCTGCGTAGGGATGACGCACATGCACATCAATACCGGTTGCATTTTCCACAGTGGTCACGATCCTGGGCAGATCGGAAAAATCCAACCCCGTGGCAATATTTCTGGATTCCAGATTCATGGCAAGTGTGCAGAGGTCAACGTTTCCGGTCCGTTCTCCGTGTCCGAAGATGGTTCCTTCCACTCTTTCCGCTCCTGCCATAAGAGTAAATTCAGAGGAGGCAACAGCGCAACCCTGGTCATTATGGGAGTGTACGCTTACGGACGTTTCCGCCATATAGGGATAATGCTCCACAAAATATCTGATCATATCTGCGTAATGGTGAGGCGGTCTGCGTTCCACTGTCTGGGGAAGATTGACAATAAATGTTTTCTTGGTGGAGGGGCCCCAGGCTTCTTTCACCGCTTTGCAGACATCCACTACATAATCCATATCACTGTCGGTAAATTCCTCCGGTGAAAATTCATAGGAAATACGGTCGGAAAGACCATATTGTGCCAGATATTTTTTCACGAGGAGCGTGCCGGTCACAGCCATTTGCTTTGTTTCTTCCCTTGTTTTTCCGAAAACCATTTTCTGATGCAGATCGCTGGTTGCCACATAGAGATGGAGAATGGCTTCTTTCACGCCGACAAGGGATTCCACAGTACGTTTGATGAGTTCTTCTCTGGACTGGGTGAGTACAGAAATACGCACATCGGAGGGGATCTCATTGTTTTCAATAAGATTTCTTACGAACATAAAATCATCCTGTGAGGCGGAGGGGAAGGATACTTCAATTTCTTTGAAGCCTATGGAACAAAGCATTTTGAAATATTCCAGTTTCTTTTCCGGGTTCATGGGCATGGGCAATGCCTGATTGCCGTCCCGCAGGTCTACGGAACACCAAACCGGTGTATGAGTGACTTCGTTGTTGATCCAATCCCTGTTTACTTTCGGGATACTTTCAGTGTCTGGATACTTTTTCATTTTTCTTTCCTCCGGAATTTATGCGGTTTTTCCTGTCTCCGCAAGCAATTCCTGTTTTATATTAATACTATAATAATTTTCTTCAAATATGTAATATATTCTCCCCTGCCGGAAAAGTCAAATGAAAAACGTGTCTGAAAAGAAGAATTCTTTCTTTCCGGACACGTTTTATACTTTTGGCTGTATTGTGTGTTCAGCTTACGGAAGTGATCCTGCCCTCACACAATGCGTCAAACTCATCTCTGACAATAAGCATCATTCCATCATCGAACTTTCCGCCATTTGCGGCAAATGCGGCGAGGCGTTTCTGCATGTCGCTTTTATGGGGAACAGCGTTGATCCCCTCACTTTTTCCTTTTTCCCCGAATACCCTGCCTATGGTTTCGGAATGGAATGTGCCGCATCCCCATATATGCCCCAGACTCTGGAAAGAAAGGATATTGGAGGTTCCCGGCAGAATATTTTGCAACTGGGGGTCAAGGAGCCAGGAGTGGCAATAGACTGCTTTACAGGGAATATCCGGGCGGTATTCTGCCAGATACCGTTTCATTCTGCGGAAAGAATCTATGCACAACTCTTTTTTCAGCGGCCCGGAGGCGGGAATATGGAGCCCTACGATACTGTCGCCCTTTGTAACAAGGCACTCCCAGTTTTTTCCGGCATCTTCTGCCTTTGCATAAAGGATCCTGCCTTCTTCCGTGCGGTAGAGAGAGACCTCTTCCTTATAGGTGAGATCTGTTTCCATCTGCAATCTTCCGAATTTCAGGATCTTCCCCTCCCAGAGCATCCTGCACCAAAGGAGGATCCTCCACTGGAAACCGGGATAAGAATAATTATCCATGTGATATTCCAGCCAGATGGGGGCATCCAGAAGATTTTCCAGCAAAATCTCTTCCGGAATGTTTTTTTCTTTATAGATCTCAAAGGCGCGATCGACCATGCCCATAATGACAAGCATACGGAAAAGATCCGCTTCTGCCGCATCGGGGAATGTTTCAAGGATCTCCTTATCTTCCAGAGTGTGATCCATACATTTCTGTAAAGCAAGATCATAAAAAGAGGTAAGATTTCTTTCCCGGAGTTTTCCGCAAAGTGTGGCAAGAGCCTCTATGCAGAATTCCGGCAGTTTGGCAAGTGCTGCATTGTTCAGGATTTTTTCTGTGTCCATTTTTTTTCCTTCTTTATTTTCCGGTACTTTTCAACGAAAAGATACACCCTTCTTTTGATTCATATACGATCTTCCAGTTACGCTCTTTCAGATACCGGATGAATTTTTCCCGTCTGGAAAGGACAAAGGCATAATCCGCCCCTGTAAGAGCGTGGAAAAGTTTATCCGTATCTTCTCTTCGGATGGAATTTATGACGCAATTTTCCAGTTTCCGGGCTTTTAATTCGGAAACAGCATAGGAAAAGGCCGGATCCATCCCCCATAAATACCGGTTGTGCCTGTTGGCATAAAACATGGCGGGAAAATCTCCCCAGTCCAGATTGACGACAAGAGAATTTTTTGGAGTGTTTTTTATGAGATATTCCGCAGGCCCACGGGGGATATTATTTCTGAAATTGCTTTTCAGCATCAGAAAAACATTGAGAAAAAGAAAAAGCGCCGCAACAAGATACAGAAGAGCATATACTCTTAAAGAAGGTATTTTCCATGCAAAAAATCCTGTTTTTTCCTCTTGGGATCTGTGGAGAAGAATGGCGAAAGATACTACGGTAAAGGGCAGGGCGTATTCAATGGCACGCAGTACGGCAAAAGTGCCTGCTGTGAAAAATACCGCAAGAAAAAAAATGGTTTTTTCGCCCGCAGTAAAAGAGAAATACTTTTTTTCTTTCAACCGGATGAAAAGAAAAATACAGAAGTAAAAAAGAATGTAAAAGGGCAGGGCATTTCTGAACCATCCAAAATTTCCTGGCATCATTTCCATTGGCGTAAGTTTCGGAGATAATTTCCCGCCGTAAAATATGGGATTGAGCATGGCGTCGATACTTTGTACTTTCCATATCGTGAATGTATGGGGCGTCTGGGGGTGGAGGAGATAGGCAAGGAGGAGCCCGGCAAGGACGGAAACGGGCAGGAGAAGAAGTTTTTTCCGCAGGTACTCTTTACGCAGGAAAAACGTATAGGGAAGAATGATGAGCAGAAGAAAATGGGGATTGGAATAACTGTATGCGTAAAGAAGTGCCGTAACAAAGAATCCGGCAAGGCGTAATGAAAAAGATCTTATTGAAAAAAATATACAGGAAAAAAGAATAAGCGCAATAGAAAAAACATGGGGGCGCAGCATGAGAAAACGGTACGTAAAAGCAAAGACCCCGCAGGAAAAAAGGATCCCCGAAAGAAAAATGATCTTTGGTGGGAGTTTGAAACTTTTCAGGAGAAAAAGAAATGCCAGAATCCCGCTTGCGGTAAAGGTGATGGCAGGGAATGTAAAGGGGAATGGATCGCTTTTAACAAAACTTTGCAGATAAAACAATCCCTGTAAAAGAATGTGGTATAAAAGTTCCTTATCTGCAAAAGTGTCATTCCATAAAGAAAACACGAGAAAAGGGAATTTTTTCGCCCCGTAGAGTTCTTTTCCGCCGAGAGCCATTGCCGCATGATAGAAACCATCTGTACCGGGTTCCCCTCCTTGCAGGGCAACGCACCGCATCCTTAAAAAAAGCAGAATGAGGAAAGGAACAAGAAAGGAAAGAAAAAAGAGACCCCATTGAAATAAAACGGAGTGTTTTTCATGGAGAAAAGGGGAAATATTTTGTTGATTTTTTCCGGAAACCATAATCTCTGCTTTCTTTTTGCTGTATAGTTGCTCCAATAGAAAATACAACAAAAATAACTTTTTTCAACTCTTTTTCTGTATTTTTCTCTCATTTTCCGCCGGAAGAGGCTGCATGAAGAGAATATACAGGAATTTTTTTTTGTGATCCGGGATTTTTGATTTGAAAAAAATGCGGATACGGGTTAGTTTATTACATTACAGCAGAATTATTAAAGAAAAGAGGGAAATGTAACGATGAAAAAAATATTTTTTATTGTTTTTTCTATGATATTGTTTTTTCCTGTGATGATCTCTGCAGCAGGAAACGGGGAAATCTTACACGAATATGAGGAACTGCTTGCCAAAGTAAGCGGTAATTACAAGGAAGCATTACGCTCGCCGGAAAGCCGGTTCGGACAGGAATATGAAAAAACGCTTCAGCACTTTGTCTCTGCCGGAAGAACACTTGCTTCTGCCGCAAAAAGTTACGGGGATGACTTTAATTTCGGGACTCTTTCCCAGCATGTGGAAAATATGTTCAGAAGGACACGGGATTTTCTCAAATACCGCAAAGATGGAAAAAGAAACCATACTTTACTGGCAAGGGATTTCAAAGAGAAAAAAATGAAAGATCCTTACCGTCAGCAGGAAAAATATTCCCGTAATAAATCCTCCTCATCCCGCAGATACTCTTCCCAGCAGAGAAATGATGAAAAAAGGACGGAATTTCTCCAACAGCATGATCCTCTGCCTGTTATAAAGATCCTTGTTGCCGATATGAAAAAATTGCAGAATTGCGGTTTTGGCAGAGAGGGAAAATTTCCCTATGTAAACAGAAATGTGGAAGAATATAAAAGATGTGTGGATTTTTACAGACAGCATTATCTTGCATATATTTTCCAGAAAAATTCTCCCCAATATCAGGATGAAGTAAAACGCCGTACGCTTTTGATGCTCCGTTCCGCCCAGATCGTTATGGAGCAGACGGGAAATCGCAATGGTGCTGTCCTTTCCTGTAATCTTACCAAAGAAACTTCCATATTGCTGCGCGTTACAGGTTTTTACGAGGCGGATACAGCAAACAGAGACAAACTGCGGGAGAAAGTCAGAGCCCCTCATAACAGAAAAGAAGCCCAGTATTCTTTCAACAGGATCAATGAAACTATAATGAAATTACGGAAAAATACTGTTTTTGTTTCTGAAAAAGGCGCTGTGAAAAGTGCCGGGAGATCGCCCGGAAAAGAGGCGGAGAACTCTTTACAGGAATTGCCTGTAGCGGAATTGAAAAAGAAACTGGTCGTTTTGCGGAAAAAACTTCTTGAAAAAAATACGGATATGACCGGGGTGGATAAGGATACCTTGAAAAAATTCCGTCTTTTATTGTGTAAGGAAGAAATAAAAAATTTTGACCGTATCTGCAAGGAATATGTAAAAAACGGGTGTGATGAAGATGCCGCAAGCCGTTATGCCTGTGTCCGGTTTATGAATACCGGCGCACTCAATGCTTCCCGCAAGGAACTTATACAGATATTTTCCCGGTATGAAAGAGAAATAAACCGGGAATCGGATAAGAAAGTGGATTTTTGATCGTCTGGAAAAAAGTAAATCTCCGGGGGCTGTTGCAAAACCTTTAAAAAAGGTGAGCAACAGCCTTTTTTATTGTTTGAGCTGAATCTTGGAGTTATAACAGGTCATAACAGGAGAGAATTATACCTTATTTTATAAATAAACAAGGCTATTTATTCCATTGCTCCAACATTGAGTTTGATTGAACTGGATTTTTGATCGTTTATAAAAAAAGTTGGAATTGTTTTTATCGTTGACGATAAAAGCAATTCCGTCAAAAGTTTTTGGAAGATGGGGGGGCGGGGAAGAGAACCTTTTTCAAAAAGGTGTCTTCCTCGCAAAACATTTTTGCAACAGCCCCTTTTTTTTGTGCCGTTTTACGGGAAAATCTCCTCTTTGAAGAAAAAAAAGATTTTTTTTGGATTTTTTTTACAACAAAAGAAATTTTTTTCCGCTGAAATTTTTCCAACAGAAAATATATCTCTTTTTTATACCTCTTTCCCCTGTGTGAAAATGTTTCATTATGGAAAAAGGAAAATTTGTTTTTGCAGGAATTTTTTATGCAAACTTTATCAGTATGAATCAGAAAAAACATGTTTTTCTGCATATTTTTCAAGCAGGAGCTTGGTGCATAACGCCCTATGGTACCACGAATGGGTTTTCAGCAGAAAATGCTGTGCAATTTGTGGAATATTTGCAGAAGCAGACAAACACGAGAGTTGTAACAAAGAAAGGAAAAATGCCCAATGAAAGGATTGACAGAAAAACAGCGCAACATTCTTGATTTTATTGAGGATTTTATGGAAGTAAACATGATGGCTCCCACTGTTTATGAGATCGCTGAACATTTCGGAATAAAGACTTCTACGGTATTTGCCCATGTAAGAAGTCTGCAAAAGAAGAATTTTCTTACCCGCAGTTCCAAAGCAAGAAGTATTGCTCTGAAACATCCGCATAAAAAACTCCGCCGTCCGGCAGGACTGCGGTCTGTTCCTCTCTTCAATTCTCCGGAGGAAGCCGGAACAACAAAAGGAAAAAACTTTTCCGAGATCTTTTATGACTCTTCCATACTGAAAAATGCCAGTGACCTGAAAAAACTTTTTGCTTTGCGTATTCAGGGGAAAATGGGGGATTTCGGGATGATGGAAGGAGATATCGCCATTTTGAAACGCACTCCGGAAAAATTGAAAAACGGCGACATCGTATTGATGAAAATCGACGGAGTGCCTCAATTACGCTCCTGTCATGAACTGGAACCCGGAATCATGGAATTTATCTCTCATGACCATGATAAAAGTGCAGTCCGCTCCGGCAGCGGCACCGTTCCTGTGGAGGGACTTGTGGTGGGCTTGCAGAGAAGTATGTAAATGAAGAAGTAAAAAAAGAAAACAGTAAAGAGATCTTTACGGATCCTGCCGGGTGACCGGCAAGGGGGAAGGAGCCGGAAAGATCTTTCGGAATCTTGGATGTGTGACCGGTGCCGGGTAATCTTTGAACAGGTCAGGCTGCCGGTCAGGGGGAACACAAAAAAGGTTCTTCCGCTGATTTTCTCTCCGGAATGTGTTTCCGGAGTTCTTTTTTTTATAAGACGGCACTTTTTCTTTTTTTCAGAACTTGCTTTTTTGTTTTCTGCAAGATATATTTACAATAAAAGAATAAACGAATTGGAGGAAAAAATGAAAAAACTTATCATCGTTCTTGTGATCATTGCGGTGGCAGGATTGGGGATCTATACCTTGAAATCCTGGAAAGAATCTGCCATATACAGCAACCCTGCTTTCACTTCCGGCAACGGCAGATTGGAGGCTACGGAAGTGAGTATCGCAGCAAAGCAGGCCGGAAAGATCGAAAATATTTTTGCCCGTGAGGGCGATTTTGTGAAAAAAGGTCAGCACCTTGCCCAGATGCAGACCAATGTCCTCAATGCGGAACTCGCCCAGGCAAAAGCCATGATCCTTGTTAAAGAAGGGGAACTGGCAGCGGCAAAGGCTGAAAAAATGCATAAACAGAGTAATTTTGATAATGCCAGAAAACGGTATGAGAGAGCCAAAAGCCTTTATACCAGCAAGGCCGTTTCCCTGCAGACCTATGAAAATGATGAATCCCTTTACAAAGGAGCTTCTGCGGAACTGGCGTCCGCCAATGCAAAGATCAAACAGGCGGAAGCCGCCATCGTTGCCGCCAAAGCAGATGCGGACAGGATCCAGGCAGATATTGATGACTGCAAACTTGTTGCCCCTCTGGAAGGCAGGATCCAGTACCGTGTTGCCGAACCCGGAGAGATCCTTTCCTCCGGCGGCAGAGTCCTGAACCTTGTTGACCTTACCGATGTATATATGACTTTCTTTGTGCCGGAAACTGTTGCCGGTAAGATCCGACTGGGGGCGGATGTGCGTATCCTTCTGGATGCGCTTCCCGATACTCCCATTCCGGCAAAGATCTCCTATGTGGCGGAAAACGCCCAGTTCACTCCCAAAACTGTGGAAACCAGAGTGGAACGGCAGAAACTCATGTTCCGGGTGAAAGCAAGGATCGCTCCGGAACTTTTGAAAAAATATATCACTCTTGTCAAAACCGGACTTCCCGGAGTGGCATGGGTGCGTCTTGATCCCGAAGAAGAGTGGCCCGCATTTCTCCGGCTTAAAAAAAATATTCAGGTAAAGAAGAAAGACGGAAATAAAGCAGTGAGCAAAGCAAAATGATGAAACAGGATTTTGCCAACATAAAAGAGCCTGTTGTCAGTTTCCGTGATCTTTCTCTCTGTTATGGTGATCTTCTTGCGCTGGACAAGGTCTCTCTTGATCTGCCTGCAAGAACTCTTACAGGTCTTATCGGGCCGGACGGAGTGGGGAAATCCACTTTGCTCTCCCTTCTTACCGGTGCTCATGCCCTGCAGGAGGGGTCTTTAACGGTTCTCGGCGGCGATATGCGGGATAAAAATCATCGCAACAGGGTATGCCCGAAAATCGCCTATATGCCCCAGGGCCTTGGGAAAAACCTTTATTTTACCCTTACTGTGGAGGAAAATCTGCAATTTTTCGGTAAATTATTCGGCCACAGTAAAGAAGAATGCCGCCGCAGGATCGACCATCTGACCAGAAGTACCGGATTATATCCCTTTCTTGACCGCCCTGCCGGAAAACTTTCCGGAGGAATGAAGCAGAAACTGGGATTGTGCTGTTCTCTTATCCACGATCCGGATCTTCTCATCCTTGATGAACCAACGACCGGGGTGGACCCCCTTGCAAGGCGGCAGTTCTGGGATCTGGTGGATTCCATCCGTGAGGAACAGCCTGATATGAGCGTGGTTGTGGCTACCGCCTATATGGATGAAGCCCAGAGATTTGAATATCTTATTGCCATGGATGACGGGAAAATTCTGGATACGGGAACGCCGGAAGAGATTCTCAAAAAAACGTGCCGTCCCAATCTGGATGCCGCTTTTATTCAGCTTCTGCCGGAAGAAAAAAGGGCAGGGCACAAAGAGTTGACTGTACCGCCTCTTGAAATACAGGAAAAGGAGGATTATGCCATTGAAGCGGATGGCCTGACCAGAAAATTCGGTTCTTTTACAGCGGTGGATCATGTTTCTTTCAAGATTCGCAAAGGGGAGATCTTCGGCTTTCTGGGTTCCAACGGCTGCGGTAAGACTACCACGATGCGTATGCTTACCGGGCTTCTGCCGGCTACGGAGGGAAGTGCAAAACTTTTCGGCAAACCCATTGCCGGAGATACCATGCAGATCCGGCAGGATCTGGGGTATATGACCCAGTTGTTTTCTCTTTACGGAGATCTTTCCTGCCGTCAGAACCTTTTTCTGTATGCGAGACTGTATGGGATCCCGGAAGAGAAAGTAGCGCAAAGCGTGGAAGAGATGTTGGAACGTTTCCAGTTGAAAGAAATCGAGAATACTTTGCCGAAAAATCTTCCTCTTGGCTTGAAACAGCGTCTTTCTCTTGCTGCGGCAGTGATCCATCACCCGAAGATCCTGATCCTGGACGAACCTACTTCCGGTGTCGATCCGGTGGCACGGGATCTTTTCTGGGAACTGATCATTGAACTTGCCCGCAGGGATAAAGTAACGATTTTTATCACCACGCATTTTATGAATGAAGCAGAGCGCTGTGACCGTATTTCTCTGATGCATTGCGGGAAATCCCTTGTGTGTGATACTCCCGTACAAATCGTGGAAAACCGGAAAGCGGCAACTTTGGAAGAGGCCTTTATCGGGTATCTGGAAGATGCCGATCCTGCCTCCAATAAAAAAGAAAATACTTCTTTTACAGTGGAAAAGGATACCCGGGAAAAAGAAAAATGTCCGGAAACTTCCGGAAAAGGGAAAAAGGAGCCCATTTTCAGTTTTCAGAGATATTTGACCTGTGCATGGCGGGAAAATCTGGAACTTTTACGCGATCCCATCCGCGCCACTCTTGCCCTCTTCGGTGCAATGCTTCTTATGCTGGTCATGGGATTCGGGATCAATATGGATGTGGAAGCCCTCACCTTTGCCGTACTGGACAGGGATCAGACCGCCATCAGTCAGAATTACATTCTCAACATTGCCGGTTCCCGGTATTTCCATGAGAAAAAGCCGGTAAAAGATTATTTTGATCTGGATAAACGCATGAAGAGCGGTGAACTCAATCTCGTTGTGGAACTTCCGCCGGGATTTGGAAAAGATGTGGAGCAGGGCTTGTCTCCGGAATTATCTTTCTGGATCGACGGAGCAATGCCCCAGCGGGCGGAAACCATCAATGGATATGTGAATGCGCTTCACAGTAAATGGTTGGAGGAACAGGGAAAAAGACTGGCAAATAATAAGGAACAGGAAAAATACCGCATTGAGACAAGATACCGTTACAACCCGGATGTATTGAGTCTGCCTGCCATGGTTCCGGCAGTGATTCCCATTCTTCTTATGATGATCCCTGCCATTCTTGCGGCTCTTTCCGTTGTGCGGGAAAAAGAGACGGGTTCGATCATCAATCTGTATGTTACGCCATTGAGCAGAGGGGAATTCCTGTTGGGAAAACAGTTGCCTTATGTGCTTTTTTCTGTTTTGAGTGCGTTGCTCCTTGTGGTGATGTCGGTGATTATTTTTGATGTGCCGGTAAAAGGCAGTTTATTCACGCTTCTTATTGCCCTTGTATTATACTGTATCCTTTCCACCGCCTTTGGTTTCCTTGCTTCTTCCGTCACCAGCAGTCAGATCGCCGTGATCTTTCTGACACTTCTTGCCACAACTCTCCCTGCTACCCAGATGTGCGGGATGATGAATCCGGTGGATACCCAGACCGGGGTCGCAAGGATCATTGGAGAAATCTATCCCACAACCTATATGTTGCAGATAAGCCGCGGGGTATTTAATAAAGCATTGTATCTGAAAGATCTGTATATGCCGTTATTGATCCTTCTTGCCGAGATCCCCTGTGTGCTCCTTGTGGGTATATTCTTGCAGAGAAAGCAGGAAAAGTGAGGTTTTTATGTTGAAAAGAACTTTGAAAAATATCTATTATCTGGGTGTGAAAGAATTGATCAGCCTTTTCCGGGATTATCTTCTTCTCATTCTTATTATTTACTCCTTTTCTGTGGCGATCGTGGTGGCCTCAAGGGGGAAACCCGATTCTCTGACTTCTGCCGCCATTGCCGTTGTGGATGAGGATCATTCCCAACTTTCCCGGAAGATTGCCGACGACTTTTTTCCACCGATGTTCGTGCCGGTAAAAGAGATCGCAAGAAATGCCATCGACAGGGAAATGGATATGGGGGCTTATACATTCGTACTGGTGATCCCGGTAAATTTTGAACGGGATCTGCTTGCCGGAAGAGATCCGGAAATACAGTTGAATGTGGATGCTACGCGCATGGCACAGGCGTTTACCGGGGCAGGGTATATCCAGCAGATCATAGACCGGCAGATCAAAGAGTATCTGCAAATAAAGGAAAAGGATTCTCTTGCCCGTACTGTTATCCGCAACCGCTTCAATCCCAACCTCACCCAGGGGTGGTTTGAAGCCGCCGTACAGCTGGTGAACAATATCACCATGCTTGCCATCATCCTTACCGGGGCGGCTCTGATCAAGGAACGGGAAAATGGTACATTGGAGCATCTTCTTGTCATGCCGGTAAATGCTTTTGAGATCATGGCATCGAAGATCTGGTCAATGATGGCAATAGTGCTTGCTGCCGCTGCTCTTTCTGTTGTTTTTGTGGTGCATATTTTCCTTGCCGTCCCCATTGAAGGGTCCATTCTCCTTTTTATTACGGGAGTGGCGCTGCATCTTTTTGCGGCTGCCTCCCTGGGGATCTTTCTCGCCTGTATCGCAGGGAATATGCCCCAGTTGGGGATGCTGCTTATTTTGATCCTTCTGCCTTTGCAGATGCTTTCCGGCGGGATGACGCCCAGGGAAAGTATGCCCGAATGGATCCAATATATCATGCAGGCAGCCCCCACCACACACTTTGTGGAGTTCAGTCAGGCGATTCTTTACCGGGGTGCAGGCTTTTCTGTGGTATGGCTTCCTTTTCTGAAACTGATTCTCATAGGAACAGTTTTATTCCTTGTTTCCTTACGCAGATTCCGTAAATCCGTAGCATAAAAAGGAAGAAAAAATGGAATATATTTTTTACGGCGGTACATTTGATCCTGTTCACAACGGCCATCTTGCCATTGCCGCAAAGGTCTGTGAACTTTTACCGGATTCAAAGGTGCTTTTTGCTCCCGCATTTGTGCCGCCGCACAAAAATAATTCCTCCATCCTTGCTTATGAACACCGTCTGAATATGGCGCAATGTGCTGTTGAAAAAATGAAAGATCTCCTTGTATGCACCATCGAACGGGAACGGGAGGGGAAATCCTACTCCTTTGATACTTTGCATATTTTACAGGAGAAATATCCCGGAGAGAGGATCTCTCTTCTTATCGGCGGAGACAGTCTCCGGCAATTGCATACCTGGTATAAAGCATCATTTCTTGTCCGGGATTTCAGGATCATCGTTTACCCCCGTAACGGTGAGGAACTGGATAGAAATTATCTTTTGCAGTACTGGACAGAAGAGGAAGCAGATAAACTGCTTTCTTTTGTGATCCGGTCTGTACCGCTTTTTCCGGTTTCCTCTACACAAATACGGGAATTATACCGGGCCGGCAAAAGAAAAGAAGCCGGAAAATTCCTCCCTTTACCTGTGGCGGAATATATTGAAAAAAATCATCTTTACTTCTGATCAGAAAGAAAATTCCCTGAAGAATACATGCAGTAACGCTCTGCTCATTTCCACGGCAAGGATATATTTTTTCTCCACCCTTGCCATTCCTGTTCTGCCGTAAGGACATTGCATGGGGTCATTCATTTTTACTGTAACGGCATAAAGCACATTTACAGGAGTAAATTCCTTTGTTTTCATATCCGGGAAGCAGGCAATAAAACCGCCTGTTTGCTGAACAAGAGTGGAATCATGGAATTTTACCGCCACTGGATTGATGGAATCCACTTTCCCTTTATACTCTTCCAGACTGTCCCGCAAACGCAAGGTCACCGGGTCGCCCGGTACAAGTTTATTCACTTCATTATCTCTGGCATAAGCCGTTACTTTCTTTTCCGGACTTACGATCACTCCCAGAAGCGTTCCTTTGGCAAGCCATCTTCCCGGAACCACCTCTTTCAAGGTGGGGAAAAAGATCCCGTCGGAGGGGGCGTAAACATTGAGTTTCCGTTTTCTTCTCTGCATCTCTTTCTGATAGAGGCGGTTGGCTTTCAGCCGTTCAAAAACCACCGGTCCATTTCCCATAAGGGTCGGATCCAGTCTTGTCAGATCCAGTTCCGCGGAATCCCGCAGAACGGCAACCGCACTTCTTTTCAGGGAGAAATCCAGCAAAGGACTGTTGCAGTAAAGAAGTTTTTCCCCTTTTTTCACTTCCTTTGCTTCTTCCGGAAGTCTTTCCGAAGCAAATGCCCCCTCATCCATGGCAACAAGATTTTTTTCTTCCGCCGTGATCTCACAGGGCAGATCCAGTGACCAGGGCAGGGGAATAAGGAATATGCTGAAAAGGCACCCGATACACAATAACGAAAGGATCCCTTTGGCGAGGGAGACCTTTTTCCGGTAATGGGACAATACTTTCAATTCTTTCCATACCGGAATGAATATCATGGTATAAATTTCCATAAACATAAGGAATATGGCAAGAGGCTTGGCAAAGGTGAACTGGAAATATACCAGAAGAATGATGGAGGTATAGAGGAAGATCCGGTAAATAAAGGCGGCAAGCCCGAAAAGATACAGTGCCGTTCCGGAACAATCCCCTGCATCCGGATAGGAACCTATCCCCAGAAAGAGTTTTCTGTTCACTGCTTTCAGATATTCAGCAGAGCGGCTCATCAGGTTTTCGATATTGAGAATGTCGGTAAGGATGTAATAGCCGTCGTACCGGATAAAGGGGTTTCCGTTTACCAGAAGAGTACCCAGTGTACTTACAGTAAAAAGATAAAACATGGTGGATTTCAAGGGGCCGGGCGGAGCATATACCCAGACGGCGGCGGCAATACCGCCGAAAATAAGTTCGCTTATGAGCCCGGCACTGTCGCACAGAAGTCTCTGATGCCGGGGCAGCCGCCAGGTATCGGTAAGGTCAACGAAAAGTCTTGGGTAAAAGACAATGAAACTTACCCCCATGGCACGCACCCGCACCCCGAAAGCCTTGGCGGAAAAACCGTGGGAAAGTTCATGCACACTTTTGGTAATGAGAAGTGCCCAGAAATAGTTTACAAGTCCCGACCAGCTTAAAGAGTTGAGGAATGCTCCGTATGCTTCATTCCACTGACGGATGAGAAGAATATAGCCGACAAGGGCAAAAAGGGCAAAAAGAGATACGGCATATCTGTTGAATATGATTTTTGCCCAGGGGAGGGCGGCAGTAAAAAATCTGTCCGGATAAATGGGGGGGAGTTTGAAAAAGAGGTACATCGCCGCCAGACGCATAAGTTTGCTTTGCTTCATCATTTCCTGATAGGCGGCATATTTTTTATCCACTTTCCCGTATTCCGGCGCAAAAAGACTGTTCTGCTCCATAAAGGCGACGATTTCAAGAAGTTCCTCTTTATCCACTTCCAGACCGGCATCATGACATCTTTGCAGAAAAGATTCCATCTCATAGGGCTGATCCATAAGACGCATCACATTACAACTGTGCAGGGAAAGTTTGTAATAAACCTCCGAAAGAGGATCATACAGCATGGGGGTATCCCCGTGTTTCCCCGGAGGGATGAATTGCAGGTCACTGCGGATACCGCCCAGCATGATCTTTTTCTGCTGCGCTGCGCCGTTGGGCTGTGCCGGGGCAGAAGAAGGATTCGGCAACTCTTTTTGAGGTATATTCTCCACTTCCTGCGGAAGAGAGGAGGAAGGCATACTCCGTATCTCTTTTTCCATAACAGATCCTTAAATACCCCGCCACCAGAGAACGGCACCGCGGAAGAGGTAATACCCCAGTTTCACTTTTTCACCCTGTACGCGGGCGATCCCCCGCATCCCGTAACGGAGGAGGGATACATCGGTAAGCATTTTTGCTTTGATGTGGTAACTATATATATTGCTTTCCGTCAACTCCGGATAAAAACGGGAGGAGAGGATCTCCACCTGAATGGGTTCTTCCGGTCTTGTGTGCAGAAAGAGTACGATTTTCGGTTTGCCTGCCAATACGGACGCATCTCTTTCATTTACCATGATCTCTGCGATCATATCCTTTTCCGAAAGCAGTTCAAACTGTTTTTCCCCCAGATGCAGGGCTCTGCCGGAAAGCGCATCGGCACTTCCGCCGGCAAGGGCAAGGATCCCGTCGGCTGGTGCTTTGACGATACTGTTTTTCAGATACCAGTTTGCTTCTTCGATGGCAATCGCTGCCTGCTGACTTTTATATCGGAGGACTTTGAGTCTTCCCAGTTTTTCCCTGTTGGTGAAAGCGTCTTTGGATTCTGTTTCATACTGGGCTTCCGCCTCTTTTTTCTGGGCAATGGAAGAAGCCAGAAGATATTTCATCCTTTCCGTATCATATTCCAGGATCTTATCTCCTTTTCTGATCCTGTCTCCGTCATTGAAATAACATTTTCTCACAATACAGTCAAACCATGCGTAAGAAGCGTGAACTGTCTGGGATTTGACTACAAATTCCGCAGAAACCGTATGTTCGATATTTACTGTAAAAAGCGCAATAACAAAAACTGCCAGCAGAACAAGCAGGACTTTGCCGAAAGTTACTTTCCTTAAATACCTTGCTGTTTTTTCACTGATCGTAGCGGAAAAATGACTCCAAACCGCATTGCCGAAATCTCCCGCAAGGAGGGAAACAGTGGCATTTACATGTCTGGGAACTTCTTCCTTATATTCCAGGATCCATAAAAACGGTTCCTTTGCCGAATGAAGATTCCTTCCGGAACGCAGCGGGACAACAACAAATACTTTCATTTCCGCAAAAAGAGATTCCATGACATGGGGAATCTTTTCCATAAGGATTTTTCCCGCTTCACTTTCCTTTTCCACAACGATACTTCCGGAATCCTCCTGCAGGAGTTTCAATACTTCCGGAGCAAATTTTTTCATGTTCAGAGCATATTGCGAATGTTCATTCATGCTGGAAAGTGCATACTCCGCAGTAAGAACAACTTTTCCACCGCGGGTATCCAGAAGGACGGAACGGTCAAATTGCAAGAGTGCCCTGGTATTGTTGACGATATGTACTCCCAGAGAGGTGATGTCCTTACTGGCAAAGGCATCCTTTGTAAGGTGCATGATCGCACCAAAGGTACGCAAACGCTGTTTGAGTTCGTTATTTTCCTGTTGTAAAGAAGCAGCCATTTTTATTTCCCTATCTTTACAAGTATGCCGGACATACCCGCTTTCATCTGATTTTTTCCGTTATCCAGCAGGACTTTCACTTCAAAAGTTTCGCTGCGGTGATCTGCTCTTCCGGCTATTTCAAAGACTTTGCCTGTAACGAATTGTTTTGTCTCATTGATTTTTATGGTGATTTCCTGCCCTCTGCGTGTGGTGGCAAGTTTGTTTGTCGGCAGATTCATTACGGCAAGCAGACTCGTATCATCAATGATCCCCAAAATAGGCTGGGAACTTTTCACTGTTTCAAAGTTTTTTGCCAGAATGGTCTCCACTGTTCCATTAAACGGGGCTTTCAAAGTACAGAAAGCAAGATTGCGTATGGCATCCACTCTTGCGGCAACTGCCCCTTTGAGCCTTTCCCGGGCAAGTTCCGCTTCAAAAAGAGAACGTTTCAACTCGATATCGCTTTGCAATCCATCGGCATACAAGCGTTGATTATCTTTGGCTTTCTGCTCCATGAACCTGGTATTGAGTTCCGCTTCCCGCAATGCCGCTTCCGCTTTGATAAGATCATTTCTGTATTTACTGTCGTCAAGTTTCACGAGAACATCCTCTTTTTTGAACCGTTCCCCCACTCTGTACTGCTGATGGACAATGATCCCTTCAAGCTGGGCAGACAATACCGCCTCCCGGAAAGGGAACAATACCACTTTCACCGGAAGTGAGGCGAAAGTTTCCTCTCCCCGGCAAAGAAAAATCAAACAGGGGAAAATTCCGGAAAAAAACAACAGGAATATCAGAAGAAGTGATCTTCTTTTTTGCGGAAAATACATTTTTTTCATATTCTTATCCATACC
Organism: Lentisphaeria bacterium; assembly: GCA_017629515.1. Taxonomy (GTDB): domain Bacteria; phylum Verrucomicrobiota; class Lentisphaeria; order Victivallales; family UBA1829; genus RGIG5327. The sequence goes on from JAGBXB010000013.1 coordinate 37,449, forward strand.
CTCATCCATATCTTTATCCATATTTTATGCGTGTTCCGGAATTTTTTACAAAATACTCCGGAAGCATTTGATAAAATCCTATGGCAGTACTATATTATCTCTTTCAGAATATTTACAGTTTCACCGCAGGAAATACCATGTATTACAATAGCATATCTCCATTACATTTCAACTCTTCCGGAAAGAAATCTTCCGGAAAAAAGATAAAAAAACTCATTCCGGACAATAATTTCCACGGACAATACTTTTATAAACTGGTTTTTTCCTTTAACGGGACAAATTACTACGGCTGGCAGAGACAGAAATGCGGCAACACTGTTCAGGAGACGCTGGAGGAGATATTACGCAATCTTTTCCATAAAGAAGATCTTGTTCTTACTTCCTGCGGCAGAACCGATACCGGCGTTCACGCTCTGGGGATGACTGCTTCTTTCCATGTGGATGCAAAGATCCCCCCGGAGGAACTCAAAACCTGTCTCAATAAACGGGTCCCCCACGATATCATCATTCATCAAATAGAATTGCTCCCTTACTTCAACGCCCATGAAGAGGCAAAAGGTAAAGCCTATGTTTATACGGTAAAACTGGGCAACTATGCCATTTTTCTCCCGGATTTCTGCTGGTGCTGGCTGGAAAAAGGCGATCTTGATGCTGTAAAACAGGCCTTGCAGGCAGTTGCCGGGACACATGATTTTTCCAATTTTTCCGGCAGAGCGGCCCCTAACAGCGTCAGAACCATCTTCCGTGCGGAATTTTATGATTTTTCCCCTGTGATCTGCTTCTATTTTTCCGGAAACGGCTTTCTGCATAAAATGGTGCGCCGCCTTGTGGGGGGACTGCATGAAGTTTATACCGGAAAGATACAGGTGGAGGATTTTATCAGAGCTTTGCATGAAAAAGATTACAAAGGCGTTACAGAAGTAGCCCCGCCTAAAGGATTGTTTCTGAAAAAGGTTTTTTACAAGGAAGAGGAATGGAAGGAGGATATACTGCAATATCCCCCATTCTTCTACTGAAATCTTTTAAAGGGTGATATTTAAAATCCGTTCCGCATTTTTATAAAAAATCATTTCATTGATCTCATTTCCCAGATCCAGACTCAATACATCTTCTATGGCTTCTTTATGCCGTACTGCCGGATAATCACTGGCAAAAAGAACTTTTTCCGGGCCATGGGCAAGAACCAGTTTCCTTGTCTCTTCTTTCCCGATATACCGGATGGTACTGGATATATCCATATAAACCGGTGTCCCGATAAGATATTTCCACGCTTCGTTCCATACGGAATATCCTCCCATGTGGGCTGCTATGATTTTGTGCCGGGGAAAATTATGGATCACATTCAGCAATCTTTCCGGAGAGGAGAGGGGACTTTTCCTGTCTCCAATATGAAAAAGCATGGGAAAATCCTCCCCCGCCGCCTCATAAATGGGCATCATTGCCGGATCATCCACATAAAAGCCCTGGAAATCTGTATGGAATTTCAATCCTTTCAAGTTCAAACGGCGTATCCTTTCCAACTCCGCTCCGTAATCGGCAAAATCCCGGTGCATCGTGCCGAATCCGATAAAAAGATGGGGATATTTATTCTGCAAAGAAGCAATATAATTATTGATATTGCGTACCTGTGCTTCCTTTGTCGCAGAGGAAAAGATGATACATTTTGTGATCTTTGCCGCCAATACGCTTTCCACAAGATCCTGTTCCAGACCTGTCCCATCCCATTTACATTCATAATAACTTTCCAGAAATCCCACTGCTTTTTCTGCAATGTTTTCCGGAAATACATGAGCATGGACATCAAGGAATTTCATAGTTTTTCTTTCAAAAAAAATCAATACCTTTCCCCGGGCAGGAAAAGGTATTGAAAAGTGGTTGTTCCTGCTTACTTATTTACTGTGTGATCTTTCCATTTGCCGCAATATCTTTTGCCATCTGACGCAAGGCGGCAAGGTCAAGTTTCCCGCTTCCCAGCATGGGAATAGAGGGTACTTCATAGAAGTTGCCTGCTTTGGGAATCCACAGATTGGTGATGTTTCTTGCCCGCATTTCCGCAACGATCTCTTCCGGAGTCATCTTCATAGCCGTATGCACAACAATGAGAGCTTCCCCTTTGGCACTGTCAGGAATACTGGCAACGACCGCCTGTTTGCTTTCCGCACCGATGATCTCGTTTACGGTACATTCCACAAGTTCGTGGGGAACCATTTCGCCGCCGATCTTACTGAAACGGGAGATCCTGCCGCAAAGAGTGATATACCCGTTTACGTCGATGGTACCGATATCGCCTGTATTGTACCACCCGTCATGGATGGCATCGGCAGTAAGCTGGGGTTCGCCAAGATACCCCTGCATCACGTTTGCACCCTTGATTTCCAGAAGTCCCTCTGTATCATGGGGCAGCGGCTTTCTGGTAACAGGATCCACGATTCTGGCACAGATCCCCGGCATGGCAGGCCCGATACTGCCTTCCTTGCCCCGTACCCTGCCCAGTTCTTCAATAGAGGAACCGATATTGATGGCAACGATGGGGGATAGTTCCGTACAGCCGTACCCCTCGATAAGTACTCTGTCCCCATTGTTCTGCTTATCAAATTTTTCCGAAATATCCACCCGGAGTTTTTCCGCACCGGCAATGGCAAGACGCACGGAGGAGAACTGTTCCGGAGTACATCTTCTCATATAAGCCTGCATAAAGGTCGGGGTGGCAAGAAGAATGGTTACTTTATGTTTTTCCATTGCTTTTCCGATGGCTTCACAATCCAGCGGGTTTGCCACATACACAACCTTGCACCCCACCATCACAGGAAGCCAGAATGCCGTACACATACCGAAAGCATGGAAGAGCGGCAGACTTCCCAGCATCACATCTTTGGGCTGGAAGTTCATTACATTGATAAAGGAGTGGATGTCACTGTTGAAGTTGTGATGGGAAAGCATCACGCCTTTGGGAATACCGGTGGAGCCGCTGGAAAAGAGGACGGCTGCTGTACGCATCACATCCCTGTGGCTCACGGGAGAAATGATGTTCATGAACTCCTGATGGGGAAGAAGAACAGCTCCTGCCATCATCACCAGTTTGTCCCAGGGGGTAATGGTTTTGGCAATATCTTCCATAAATACCATTTCCGGCAGAACTTCATATTTGATCTTTTCCACAAATTTTCTGCTTGTGAGAATGTGGGTGATCTTTGCCTTGTTGATGGCATAGCGTACAGAATCTTTGGAGGCGGTGAAGTTCAGAATGGCAGGAACTTTATCCGCCATCATTACAGCACAGGAAGCAATAGCGGATGCGGCACAATTGGGGAGCATCACTCCCACATATTCACATTCCGGATCCACCATTTTCCGGATCTTTCTGCTGAAAATGGCTGAACCCACAAAGGCTTTGAATGTGGTAACATCTTTTCCGCCGTAATCACTGAAAAGAATACGGAAAGGATGTCTTTTGGCGTTTCTTGCCATCTGGTAGTGCAGAGGCCGGTCTTTGGCTCTGGGAACCATGGCGGTATCTGCGCCCATTTCCGCAATTTTCTGACGCAATTCAAAAGCATCTATATCCCCCGAAATGCGTTTGCCGAAAGTAATGGAGACAGGATGGGGCAGTTCTTTGGGGATACGGATCTTTTCCTTACTGTAATAATGGGTGAAAATACTTCCCCAGATCATACCGATCCTTACAGGGATCACCGGAACATCCACCCCTTCCGGAAGCATCATGGAGTAACCGGCTTTGAACTCATCCATAAGACCGTTTTTGGAGATCCGTCCTTCCGGAAATACGCAGACAGCCTCTCCGTTACGCAATGCCTTTTTCACTTCTTCAAACATTCCCGTCATGTTTTTCACACCGTGACTGGGTACTTTGATGAAGCCGGTGAAGCGGGCAAGAGGTTTCAGGAAAGGTTTGTTGTAATAATCTTCGTGCATCAGGAAGCGGATCAGGCGGGAGGAACATGCTGAAATCAGAAGCGCATCCACAAAAGAGGCATGGTTGGAAACCAGAAGGACCGGTCCGGAATCCGGAATATTTTCTGCGCCGGTGATCCGTACTTTATAAAGAGTATTGGTCAGGATCATGACAAATATGCGCATGGTGAAGTCCGGAAGAGAAAGAATGGCGGCAATGATGATGATCAATGTCAGGATGGAAAAACTCAAAAAGAGCTGCGGGGGTGTCAACCCGGGCAGAGATGCGGCACATTTCGCCACAAATGCCGGAACTTTTGCCATACTTTCACTGGAAGAACCGGTGACAAGGAGGAAAAGCAGGGCGGAAGTGAGGAAAGTAATACCGAAAGTAATAAAATTGCTCACTGCCATTGCCGACCCTCTGGAAGAGGGCGCAACTCTCTGCTGAAAGTATGCCCGGATGGGAACAATAAGGAAGCCTCCGGAAATACCGGCAAGGAAAAGGAAAAGTACCGCATAGGGATGGACAATAAGATCTGCTCCCGCAAAAGGCATCACCGGTGCGCCGGGGAAAAATGCGGCAAGGGGGAGGAATATGGAAAGCCCGATGGCTCCCAGGGGAATGTAACCGAGTTCGATCTTGAATTCAGAAGCATGTCCGCAGAGGAAACAGCCCAGTCCCATACCGAATGCCGGAGCAAGGAGAAGTATGGCAAGTTCCGCTTCTGTGGCATTCAGGGTGAATTTGGCCAGAAGAATGGTAAGAGTCTGCACTGCAACGCCCAGAGCCACAAAATAGGCATCTCCCAAAGCTGTTACAAAGATGCCCTTTGTAGCACATACGGCTTTCCAACCGTCGGAAAGACTGCGGAGCATACCGTTTTTCTCCACTCTCTTCCGGGGAGCAGCGGCAACAGGCAGTACGGATACTGCGGTAAGAAAACCGAATATGGAAAGACAGCAGAGAAATTCTCCGCAGGCAACAAAATTAAAGTTGGTCAGTTTGCAGAAGAAGGGCATGAGACCTGCTCCGGCAATAGCACCTGTGAAAGAGAGCATCCCTACATAACCATTGGCACGGGAAAGTTTTCTGGAAGTAAAGGTTTCCGGAAGGATCCCGTTGTAGGCGGGGCTGAAAAATGCACTCTGGGCGGTCATAAGGAACATTGTCCCCAGAAGAGGCTTGATCCCCCAGATATGTATTCTGGAAAGGCAGATGGTACCCAGTATCATACAGACAAGTTCAAAAAATTTCCCCAAAATCATGATACTGCGTTTGGGCATCCTGTCCGCAAGGGCTCCCGCAGGAGCGCAGAATACCAGGAAGGGAAGAATATATACCGCCGTCAGGAGAAAGAGAAAGGCGGAATCCCGGAAGTAATCCATTGCGCCCCGGTACACGCAGAGAATGATGAGCATTTTGAAGGCGTTATCATTGAAAACGCCGAAAAATTGTGAGAAGATCAGAGGGATGAGTCTTCTTGTAAATGAAATGTTTTCCTGTGCCATATAAGTACAGCTCCTTTTATTTTTTATTTTTATATATTTTTATTTTTTTTAACTTCGATTTTAATTTTGATCTGAATGATTTTTTCTTTCTTTTCCTGATCTTTCCGGCAATTTTCTTTTCCGGCAGGTTTTACCTTTCTTTCTTTACGGGGATCAGCAGTTTCTGTCCGATGGAAAGCCGGTCGCTTTTCAAATGGTTGATCCTGCGGATATCCTGTACTTTCACTCTGTATGCTTTTGCAATATTGAAAAGAACATGTCCTTTTTCCACGGTATGTTCCACATATTCCACATCTTTTCCGGCGGGAACGGGATTTTCGATCGCCGGATATTTTGTTTTGGGAGGTTTCGCTGCAGATTGTGTCGCAACATTGCCTACATCCCGGATCAGGTGTTCCAGTTTCTGTATTTTTCTTTCCAGATTGTAAATTTTATTTTCCAGAGATTGATTCCTGCTGCGGAGTGCTTCAAGACCGGCACTCTGATTCTGTTTCATTGTCCGGTTTTCTCCGGAAACGCGTTTATATTCCTTTTCCAGAGTCATTACTTTATTTGTCAGGATATTCACATTTTCCACAAGACGGGCATTTTCATCCTGCATGGCTTTTATCTGCTGAATAAGATTGCCGGTAAGCTGTTCATAATACCGGGAACGGTCCACCCCTTTTGCTGACAGGAGGAAAGGCAGCATGAAGAGCATCCATACAAGCAGAAATGAACTTCTGCCATATCTTTTATTGCCATATTTTTTCATCATCATATTTTCCTTATTTTTTCTTCCCGCCTGCTGTATCATTATCATCATCCATGTCATCAAAAAGTGTGCTTTCTTTTGTACGCAGGGAGCGTTTTTCATTTTCAAAGACCCCTTTGATAAAGGGAATATCTTTGATTTCTTCATAATCTTTATCTTTCAAAGCACTTCTTCCGCCTGTAAGCACAACTGTTCCCAGTTCTTTATTGATGGCAAGGCGGGGGGATGTTGTGGTTTTCAAACGCACTTCCGAAGAAGTAAGCCTGCCGTTTATATCAAATACACAATAGGAAAAAACTTTCGGACTTCCGGCAATGACAACATGCAGTCTGCTTGCATTATCCACTGCACACTGAGGCAGAAGCATATTACCGAAATAATATCCCAGATGCCGCAGACAATAGACTTTTTTATGATCTTCTATCATAAGCATATACATTACATTTGTTCCGTTGTCATAAGAAAGGATGCTGTATTTGCGGGTGGGGATAACTGTATTGTTTTTCCCGGTCAGTTCTTCCGGCAGCCCTACTGCCGCCTCCCAGATCTTTCTGCCCTCTGTGATGGTAAAACGCAGATCATTGGAGCGGTAGGCCCGGGGCATTTTCGGATGGGAGATAATAGCGCGGACGGTATATTGTCCTTTACGGAACAATTTATAATACTGGGTAAGATTGCAATTGAAACTTTTTATGGCACCGGGCTGTAAAATAACTCCTCTGGGGGAGGGGCTTTTCGCAGAAGCAAGGGAGACATAGTTTCCTGTTTCCTTTGACCGGATCTCGAAATCCAGTTTTCCGGCAAGTCCTTTGGCCTCTCCGAATACAATAGGATGTCCGGAAACATTCCGCATGTCGATCCTGATATATACGGGCTCATACATGAGATAATTCTTCTGGGGAAGAGAGATCTTCATAGCGATCTGTCCATACATCTCAAAAGACATAAACAAAGTAATGAAAAATATAAAGAAAAGAAAGATTTTTCCATTTGGATTCATACGCATTTTTCACCATCCTTTTCTGTCAGTATATGATGGATCGAATCTGCCACCAGCACGGGATCGATCGCTTTGTGGCAGGAAAGTAAAGAACACTCCCTGCGGAAACATTTGATGCAGGAAAGTTTTGTATCCTGAAAAACCAGTGCTTTTTTGCAGCACGGCCCGGTAAGATCCGGATCGGTAGGGCCGAAAAAGGCGACCGGGATCGTATCGGTAAATGCGGCAATATGCATGGGGCCGCTGTCATTGCATATGAGGATCCCGGCAAACCGGATAAGTTCCACCAATTCCCCTATTGTGGTCTTTCCGCAAAGATCCGTGCAGGCAATACCCGCCGGCAGAGCCTTTTTCAACTCATCCACACTCTCTTTTTCAGCGTTGGAACCAAGAATGAGAAAATGTACTTCCGGAAATTTTTTATGTACTTCCTGCATGATTTTTGCAAAAAATCCGCTTTCCCATGTTTTACTCTGCCAGCGTGCACCGGGGGCAACAGCAATGACAGTCCGCTTTTCTGTCAGATCCAATCCCGCTTCCAGAGCCTTTTTTACAGCACTCTGACGGTATTTTTCCAGTACGGGAAGATGGAAATATTTCTCCGGAAGAGGGATATTTTCCGCTTTTGCCGTCATGTGACAGAGTTTGTCTACTGCGTGGCGGGTCTCTGCCGGATAAGTCATTTTTCTGTTGTAGAAGATACGGGTGAGTTTTTCTCTGGGAGCGTCAGGGCCGTAACGCAGAGGACTTTTCGTGAGAAAAGAGAAAAATCCGCTGCGGAGCAACCCCTGAAAATCATATACCGCATCATATTTTTCTTCCCGCAATGCGGAAAAAAGCCGGAAAAAGGCAGAAAAAAATGTGGAAAATTTTCCCAGACTTTTTCTGTCAAAAAAGATTTTTTTCTTTACAAAAGGCAGATAGTCCAGTAATTCAGAAAATGCAGGATGGATCATCCAGGAGATTTCTCTTTTCTCCCCGTCTTTTTCCGCCAGAGCGGATGCAGCGGGGAACGCATGGAGAACATCTCCCAGACTGCTCGGCTTTATAACAAGAAATCTTTTCATCAGTTCTATCCTGCAAATAATGTTATCGGGTTGCCCGGGATATCAGGAACCTGTGGCAAGGCGTTCCGCAAGGCGTTCCGGAAGTCCCACCTCCCTGATCCTTGCCTGAGTGGCGGCAATATCATAGGGAACACGGTATCTTGTTACATTTTTATCATTGGAATCATATACGGCAAAGGAGGCACGGGGGTCTTTATTCCTCGGCTGACCGATACTGCCTACATTGAGAAGATATTTATACCCCGTCTGCAAATCTACGGAAACACTGTCAAACACACTGAAATCTCTGGGCATTTCAGGCGTTGCCGGATCTGTCCATGCGCGGAGCTCTTCAATTTGTCTTGTCGCCTGCGCCGCGATGGGTTTCTTGCAGAATCCCACCGGAACATGGGAGTGACCGCAGAAGCACAACTGGGTGAACTGATAAGCAAAATTATCCGCAGCATGGTGTTCATCAAAAATATACCCCCATGCTTCCGGACTGTCCAGAGTGGAGTGGACGATGGTGACAAATGCCCCTTTGATGGTTTGGCGCATAGGCAGATTGGTGAGCCATGCACGGTCATCAAGGGAGAGCTGGGATTTTGTCCAGAGAACGGCAGCTTTGGCGTGGGGATTGAAACTTTCCAGCACATCGTCATTATTTGCTGCATATTCATCGTGATTGCCCTTGACTGCACCTGCAATATCCAGAGAGCGGATTATATCCATACACTCCTTGGGATTGCCGTTATAGCCGACCACATCACCAAGAAAAATGTATTTATCGATTTCCAGATCACGGCATTTTTCCATGACCGCAGTCAAGGCTTCCAGATTGCCGTGGATATCACTTAAAATTGCATATCTCATACTCTCGCTCCATAGTTTGATTCCGCCGGAAAATTTTTCCGGAACTCTTCCGGCTGTATAAAGGGTACTAAAAATATAACCGATTTTTTTAAAAAGGCAAGTCCGTGAGCAAATTTATATGACTTTTTTATTATTATTTAAAAAGGTAAAGATTCTTTCCCCTGTTAGAAGAACGGGGGAAAAAGAGGGGGGAAAGAGCAGGAAAGAAGCGTAAAACAGGAAAAAAAAGAGGAAAGATGTTTTTGTTTCATCTTCCCTCTCTGTGGCTGTAAAATATTTCTCTGTTATCGAGGTCCTTTGAGATCCTCTCTTCTTTTATGCGGGCAGAATAAGACCATTTTCCATTTTCAGTTCCACGCCGTAAGGTCTGCTCAACTCCTGTAAAAGGGTATAAATTTCTTCCGCTTCCCTGCCGGTGGCGGCAACAGGAAGCCCGTTCATATCATCTTTTCTGTCGAAATTGAGATATACGGGCAGAAGTTCCCATTTGACCATTTTTCCGTCTTCAAAGTAGAGTTTGGGCAATACGGTCTGGTAGTTCTTTTTATTGCAGTGCAATCCTACCTTATTTCCTCTGGAACGGGCAAACAAACCCTCCTGTGCCGTACTGTTGATATCAATACCGAATTTTTCCATAAAGTCCGCAGGAAGAAATTCCACTTTCAAACCCTGGTAAATAAAATCGCCCAGAGAATAGAAAATGGGGGTGTTTTTATAGATCTCCATGGGGCGCAGTCTGTGGCAGCCGCCGCCGAAAACAGCGGAAACTCCGGCATCGATACAGTCATGGGCAAATTCTTTCAGATATTCTGCGGGATTTTCCTCCCGGATGTAATCATCATCGTGGCAATGCACCAGCATAAATACATATTCGCACTCCTCTTTTGCTTTTTTGACCGCATCCAGAATACGTTTTTTATCCCCGGCATGACAGGTGGAGGAGGGAACATCCGTTCTGGTCGTATATTTCTGTGTCCCCATAAAGAAATAGCCTTCCGGATCAGGAGTCATAAAGCCTGTGGCAATGAGTCTTTCTCGGTAGTTGTTCATATTGGTGCTTTTGGCGATCTCTTTCAGACATTCTGCCTGTTCTTCCGTGACTTTGTAAAGGGAATCATGGCGCAGATAATTCACCCCCGGACGCCCTTTGAGGTATTTTGTGGGTCTGCCCGCCATGGATGCGATCTGGAAAGAGCAATCCACGGCAAAGACCGCAACGCGTCCGCCGTTGACTTCCAATATGGCAGGTTTGGCGGCTTCTTCCAGAGTTCTGCCGGTTCCGGAGTGGGCAACCTGGTAACTGTCCAGAGTGTCGATGGTGGAAAGAAGTCCCTCATGGCAGTAATCCATCACGTGATTGTTGGCTGTGCCGAAATAGTTGAATCCGTAACGGAAAAGTTCTTCCAGATATTTTTTTCTGGTATTGATCCATGTTCCTCCGCTGTACGCATTGGGCGGGCAGTCAAAGTCGGAAAGATTGGTTTCCAGATTGGTCAGTTTCACATCGCAGGATTTGATAAAATCTGCCACAGAATCTATGTTTTCCGCATATTCCTCCGGGAATTGCGCCACAAAAAGACTGTCACCTGTGCCGGTTGCTGTCAGTTTCATTTTTTTCTCTCCTTTTTATATGAAAAATGCTGAAATTTTCAAAATTTTCCGGGACACTCTCCGCAGCTTCTTCCGCTGGAAGAGCAGAAGCACTCTCTGTTTCTTTCCAGTGTATCTGCCAGATAGTCCTCAAGGACTTTCTGCACATTTTCCTCCACGCATCCGGAAACTGCTTTTATGTTGTTGCCTTCCAGAAACATGTTGGAACAAAGCCCTATCCCTTTACAGAAAAGAACTTCCACCCCTTTCTTTTTCAAGAGTTCCGGCAAAGAAGCAGGTAATGGAACAATATCCTCTCTCTTCCCGTTTTCCGAAAGAAAAAGGATAAAAGCACTTTTTCCCAGTGTGGCGGCCATTTTCCCTTCTTCATCCACTGCAAAGGCAAAAAGCATTTTTTTCTCCTCCTCTTCTGCTCCCGGTTATCTGTTTTACAGCATAAAAATATCTCTCTTTTCAGATTTTTCAAGGCAGAACATTTCTTTAATGGCAAAAATAAACAGGAAAACTTGTATTTTCCCCTTTGAAAGAATATATTATTTGCGTTTGTGACGCTGAAATACAGTAAAAATCAATATAAAGGTATATTTTATGAAAAAAGTATTCATATTTGCGTTTTTTTCCTTCTTTGCATTTTCCTTTCTTCTCTGTGGTGCAGATTTAGTGAAAAACGGGGAAAGTAAAGGCGTTATCCTTTTGCAAAAAAATGCGCCACCTCCGGTACAGCTGGCGGCTTCGGAAATCGCCGGTTATGTGAAAAAAATCACCGGAACAGATTTTCCTGTGATGGAAAAGGCCAATGGAAAATATATCATCTCCTTTGAACTTGCAAATGATCCCTCTCTGGGAAAAGAGGGGTACAGACTCACTGGAAAGAAAAATTCTCTTCTTATTTCCGCCAATACTCCCAGAGGGATATTGTATGGTTCTTATGCTTTCATAGAAGAATTTTTCGGTGTCCGCTGGCTTGCCCCCGGGGAACTGTATGAATATACCCCCTCCCGGAAAACTCTTTCTGTTCCGGATAAGATACGGAAAATGGCAAAACCGGAATTTACTGTAAGAAAAGCCGGATTTGTGGGCTGCAACTGGAATTCCGATACTCTGGAAAGCTGGAAATATCTTATCCGCAACCGCTGGCAGGTGGGCGGCAATTACCGTTTACGGGATAAATACTGCCGGGGATTTGCAAAGGATTATGACAGTTTCGATGCAGACTATTCCGGAGGAGGTCATTGTCTTATGAGTCTTGTTTCCGATAAACTTTTTGATACTCATCCGGAATATTTCGCCCTTGTGAAAGGCAGAAGGATCAAACAGGCAAATGCCAAAGGGCATCATCAATCCCAGCCCTGTACCAGTCATCCGGAAGTGATTGCCCTTGCCGTGAAAGGGGTAACGGAATATTTTGATAGATCCCCCAAGGGCAGTTCCTATCTTATCGGCAATAACGATGTGCAGACCTGGTGCGAATGTGAAAACTGTGTGGCACAGGATACTGCTGAAGAACGGAAGAAAGGCTTTGTTTCCACCCGTTTCTTCAAATTTATCAATGAGGTCATTAAAGGCGTGCGTAAAAAACACCCTGACGCCAATATCCTTGCCTGGGGGTATCAGAATTACCGTTTTGCCCCCAAAGGAGTGAAGCCCGACCCCTCATTGCGGATCAATCTCTGCGATCATCAGAGATGTTACCGGCACAGTCTTCTGGATAAAAACTGCAAACAGAATGATATGTTCCGGGATATGTTCATGAGTTGGAGAGTTTTGGGTCTGCCTGTAACGGAACGGGGATATCAGGAAGTGCTTTTGCGAAGCGGCTACTTCTATCTTCCCATTGAAAATGTCATTGCCGATGACTTGCGTTATTTTAAGAAGATCGGTGTGGACGGGTACGAATATATCACAACTCCTCCTGACGGCACATACGGGAAACGGTATGCGGCAAAGGAAGCTGACGCACAGAAAAACGCCATGTATTGTCTGTGGCCCTCTTTCTATGTGGCAGGGAAAATGTTCTGGGATACTTCCCTTGATCCGGAAAAGATATGGGAGGATGCGGGGAAACATTTTTACGGCAAAGCATGGAATGTAATGAAAGAATACCGGAAACTTTTGCGGAATGCCTATACAGGAACAGTTGGACACATCATTTACAGCAATCCCCCCGTGGAGGTAGGCAGATGTCTGCAAAAACCCGGTGTGGAAAAGAAACTCCTTTCACTGCTCAATGAAGCGGAACGCCTTGCCGGAAGTGATCCGGATATCCGCATCCGTAAACGCCTCGCTCTGGAAAAGAAATATTTTCTGGATACCTGGGTGAAAAATGCCAGAGAGTTTGAGAAAACCCTTTCCCGTACCTCCTTTGCCGTGAGAACTTCTGAAAAGATCCTTCCGGATGGAACAATAAAGGAAAAAAGTTGGACAGAAGCCCAGTATATAGCCGGATTTTCCAGAAAAGTGGAGCCGCCTGCGTACCCGGCAGATGTATTTATGAAAGTCCTTTATGATAAGGATTTCCTCTATATTGCCCTGAACGGCACTTCCCCTGTCGCCGGAGAAAAATGGATCATGACTTTCCCCGATCACAGCAATCTTGCCGCTCCGCTCAAAAATTTTGATCTTGACGGGAAAACCCCCTTTGAAAAGGTGAGGAAAGAGCGAAACGGGGAAATATGTTATGAAATGAAACTGCCCCGTACTCTTGCGGGAATAAAGGAAAATGCTGCAACATTTTTTGTAAATGTGAAAAGAATACAGTCTTCCCAGATTTGCGGGGAACTTTATAAGACCCCTCTCGGCGCAGTTACTCTGGGAAAAGAGGGAACGAAAAACGGTTCTTTTGCCGATCTGGAAAAAACAAGACCCGCCCGGAAAAACATTCTCTCCAAAATGTTTCCGAAATACTGGGGTTTTTCCGGTATAAATGCCTCCTTTGATGAAAAGAAAGGATTTCTTTTGCTTAATGGTGTGATCTATCAGTTTATGAATGTCAATGGCGGGGAAAAGGGCGGTATATTGAAAGTGGAACTGAAAACTTCCGCTTCTGCCGGAAAAACTGGAAGTGTCCGGCCCTATTTGAGTCTCTGCGTAAGAAAACCCGACGACCGGGGCGGCTTCCGGCATGATATCAAAAAGTACGGCAGAAGAACTTCTGTAACACAACACGCACTCTATAACTTTGCTTTTGAACTTGCTCCCTATGAAAACGGATATATTTATCTGGAGGGACAGAATGTTCAGCTGGAAAGCGTCAGTGCCGCCTTTGAAGAAAAAAAGTAAGAAAAAGGAGACATTTTCATGTTTATTGTCAGAACGCTGTTCAACGATCCCTACCATTTTTTTATGATTTTTCTCATCGTTGTTTTTTCCGTCTGCCTGCATGAGTTTTTCCATGCGTGGGCGGCTGTGACGGAAGGGGATGAGTCTCTGCGGGATCACCTTACCCTCAACCCTTTGAAACAAATGGGGGTCATGTCCATCATCATGTTTCTTTTTCTGGGGATCGCCTGGGGGAGCGTGCCGGTAAGGAAAGACGTACTGCGGGGGAGGAAAAGTCTTTTGAAGATCGCTCTTGCCGGGCCTGCGGCAAACATGCTTCTTTATCTTATTGCTTTTGTGCTTCTCTTCTGTATCTGCAAATGGGCGGATCAGGGGGATATGGAAGATATGCGGAACAGGACTTTACTCTTATTCACTGTGACCATGGGGGTCTATAATTTTGTACTTCTCCTCTTTAATCTGCTGCCTGTACCCGGATTGGACGGATGGCACATTCTGAAATACTTTTTCCCCGATAAGATGGAGATAAAGTCTGAATGGGTGAAAGGGATCATGGCAGGCGTGATCCTGGGAGCGATTTTCATTATTCCCTATATATTCAAACTGGGATATTTTGTGCTTTTCAAATCGGTAGCAGTTCTTCTCCAACAATAAAAAGGATCCGGGAAAATGGATGAGGAAAGGGAAGAAACAAAAGAAAAGATTTTTACGGTAAGTGAACTTAACGGTATCGTCCGGGAAGTTCTGGAAGGCTCCCTTCTTCCCTTCTGGGTCTCCGGAGAGGTGGGCAACCTTACCATCCACAGAAGCGGTCATGTGTATATGACTTTGAAAGACAGTTCCTCCCAGATCAAAGCCGTTTTCTTTTCCGGCGCAAAGCAGGCATTGAAAATGGGATTGAAAGAGGGGATGCAGGTGGAAGCATTCGGTAAACTGTCTGTCTATATGGCAAGAGGGGAATATCAGCTTGCTATACGCTCTCTGCGTTCTGTCGGGGTGGGGGAGCTGCAGAAAGAGTTTGAAGAATTGAAAAGACGCCTTGCCGCGGAGGGGTTGTTTGATGCGGAACGGAAAAAGCCTCTGCCTTTTCTTCCCACGAAGATCGGGCTTGTCACTTCTTCTGACGGTGCGGCATTGCATGACTTCCTGAAAATTTCTCTCAACAGATTCCCCTCATTGCAGATCCGGATCTTTCCTGCCATGGTACAGGGGAAAGGAGCAGAAAAAACGCTTGCTTCCGGGGTGAATTTTTTCAATAAAAGGATCGGATACCCCGATGAAGTGGATGTGATCGTTGTGACACGGGGTGGAGGAAGTCTGGAAGATTTATGGCCCTTTAATGAAGAGATCCTTGCCCGTGCCATTGCCGCAAGTACTATACCTGTCGTCAGTGCAGTGGGGCATGAGATCGACTTTACCATTTCCGACTTTGCTGCGGATTTCCGTGCGCCCACCCCCTCCGGAGCGGCGGAAGTACTTGTGCCGGAAAAAGAATCTCTGTCAGAAACTGTCCGGAATCTTGACCGGAGGATGTCCAACGCCATTACTTTGATGTATCAGCAGTCCAAAAACCGTCTGGATGCCCTTCTCTCTTCTCCCGCTCTGGAAGAACCTGCCTACTTCGTTATGGAAAAAAGCCGGTATGTGGATGAATTGGAAAGCCGTCTTTTCCAACAGTTGGAACGGCAGGGGGAGTACGGCCGGAATTCTCTTGAGCGTCTGAAAGAAAAATTGTCTGTTTTAAGTCCCTATAATGTACTGAAAAGAGGATATGCCCTGATTACCGATGATAAGGGGCTTCCGGTAACTTCTGCGGAAAAGGTTTCCCCGGGGGAACATCTTTCCGGCCGTCTGGCGCAGGGGGTACTTTCCCTGCAAGTTCTGGGGGAGGGTGGAAATCCTTCCAGTCCGGCTGTTGCCAAAAAGGAGAAGAACAGGAAAAAAACGGAGAAAAAGTCTCTTTCTCCGTCCTGCGGGGAGGGGGATACTCTGCCCCTCTTTTTTGAATAAAATGGACTTTGCCCGCAATATTTATTCCTTTCCGTAGAAAAATTCCTGTTTTTTTCATTCTGCATCTTGAAAAAAAGCCTCATTTGTATATAATATTGTACTGGAAAATATTTTTCAGAGTCTCTTTGAAGTTGTTATCAGCGTCGTATAATATACATTATATGAAGTTGAACGGGATTTTTTCCTGCTTGAAACGGGATTTATGGAAAGTATAAGTAAGAACAAAAACAAAAAAACAAACTCAAAGGAGATAACATAATGTATATTATGCGACGTCACAGATTTACACTCATCGAACTTTTGGTAGTGATTGCCATTATTGCCATTCTTGCCGGGATGCTGCTTCCCGCTTTGAAGAAAGCAAGGGATATTGCCCGTTCCACTTCCTGTATAAACAGTAAACGGCAGACCGGATTATATTTTATGAATTATGCCGTGGATTACAAAGATTGGACTGTAAGTCACGGATATGTTTCCAGAACATATAACGGAGCTGGCAGTAATGTTTACTGGTACAATTATTTTGAAACTCTGGGGTATATCCCTGCGAATGTCTATCAGAAACAGACCAATGTTTTCAAATGTCCGTCATTGAATCAGGTCCATGGGCAGGTAAATGTCAATGCTTCTTGCAATCCCTGTATTTCCGATGGACAGCTTTATACCAATGCCAGCAACAAGAAATTCGTATCCTCCTATGTGTATAAATATTATCAGGATGGAGGAAATACATGGCAGTTTTTCAAACCTTCCAGCGTGCTTTATCAGCCCGGCAAACTTTACTGGCTTGCGGATGCGGAGTCTTTTCTCGGCCTTCCCGCATTCCCCCACAGTAAAAATTCCAATATGTACTTTATGGATGGACATGTGGAAGCTGTCAGTTACAAGCACCGTGGGGCTTTTGCCAAATACTCCACAAGTTTGACGCAGAAACAAGACACATATGCCAATCCCTCCGTATTGCTCTGGAGCGGTATCGGCGGCGCAAATTTTAACTATTACCCATTCCGTGTCGTAAAATAATTTTTGATAAATCGCTTGCAGTTTCCGTAAATGTGAAGTATAGTATAGAAGGAAAAAATTTCCTTTACAGGAAAGAAACACCATTACGGAAACATTAAAACAGGATGATTCATTATGGCACCTCTGTTCAGAAAATCCCAGTATTCCACTTTGAATATGACCGGCAGAAAACCCGTTTTTCCGGGTAAACTTGTCACTCCCGCTCCCGGTGCGGAAGCTACCGACCCTCTGAAAAGAAGAGAGATCCCTGAAGGTCTCTGGGAAAAATGCAAACAGTGTTCTGAAATGGTTTTTATCAAGGCAAGACAGGAAAATAACAATGTCTGCCCCAAGTGCGGATACCATTACCCCATGACTGCCGCCAAAAGGATCGAACTTTTGACAGATAAAGACAGTTTCGTGGAGATGGATGCAGATCTGGAATCTGTAGATACTCTGAAATTTGAGGGCGTGGATTCCTATGTGGGAAAACTGGCGGCAAGCAAGAAGAAAACCGGCCTCAAAGATGCCGTGGTTTCCGGAACAGCCACACTGGACGGGAAGAAATATGCTCTCGGCGTGATGGATTTCCGTTTTCTCGGTGCAAGTATGGGTGCAGTGGTAGGGGAGAAGATCACAAGACTTGTGGAATATGCTGCAAAGGAGAAACTCCCCCTTGTCATTGTCACCGCCAGCGGCGGAGCAAGGATGTATGAAGGGATGATCTCCCTTATGCAGATGGCAAAAACTTCCGGTGCTGTGGAAAAATATCAGGCATTGGGATTGCCTTATATCGTTGTGATGACCCATCCCACTACTGCCGGAGTGACCGCAAGTTTCGCTTCTCTGGGGGATCTTATCGTAGCCGAACCCGGTGCGCTGATCGGTTTTGCCGGGCCCCGTGTGATCAAAGATACCACACAGGCAAATCTTCCGGAAGGATTCCAGACGGCAGAGTTCCTTTTGAAAAAAGGTTTGATCGACAGGATCATTGAACGGAAAAATTTGCGGGCAGAATTGTCTTTGCTGCTTGACTATTTTCAAAACTGTGCTATTAGTAAATAAGTAAAAATTTTTCCGTCAGGAACGGAACCTGTGCGGCGGATGAGATGTGAACCTGGTCAGATGGGGAACCAAGCAGCCATAAGCATTGAAGCCGTGCGCGGCAGAATTTCTGTTTCTGACGGTTTTTTTATGCCGGTATATTATGGAAGAAAAAAAGGATAACAACATTATTTTACCCTCGCAGATCCCGCCGGAGGAAATCCAAGAGGAATTTTTGCGTACTTCCGCAGGGCCGGGGGGACAGAAGATAAACAAGACTTCTTCCGCTGTCCGGCTTGTCTTTGATGCCGCCCATACGGTTCTGCTGGATGAAGCAGGCAGGATCCGCTTACAGATCCTTGCGGGAAGTTCTGCCCGCCTTTCTGACGGCAGGATCGTGATACAGGTCAGCGAAAGCAGAAGTTTGCAGCATAACCGGCTTCTGGCGATGGAAAAACTTTCCTCTCTCCTTACTCTTGCCGCCAAAGTGCCCCGGAAAAGAAAAAAGACCCGTCCTACACACAGTTCCGTACTCAAACGCCTTTCCGATAAGAAAAACCGTTCCCGGATCAAAAAGGCAAGAAGCAGTTCTTTTGAATAAAAACCGGATGAAATTTTTGCCACGCAGAACTCTTTTGACAGAAAAAAAATATTCCCTATTGACTTTACAGAAAAAAAGGGTATGTTATTATAGTAAAATCCACCATACTGATTTATACAAGGAGTAAATGTTATGGAAACGATTCGTTTGGCTGTTGTGGGACTTGGGCACAGAGGCAGACTTATGGTCAAGTTGGCACATGAAGGATTCAAAAACCTGAAAGTTGTTGCGGCATGCGACTGTGATCCCCTGCTGTGGACAGAAAAACAGCATTTGATCGACCGCCCCATGAAAGATGTTCTTCCGGAGGCAAAATTCTATACCTCCTACGATCAGATGCTGGAGGAAATGGGCCATGAGATCGATATGGTCCTTGTGGAAACCGGCGCAGATGTCCATGCAGAATTCTGTATGAAAGCATTGAAACGCAATATCCATGTATTTTCCGACATTCCCTCCGTTGCAACTCTGAAAGAAGCAAAAGAACTTTACGAAGCGGAAAAGGCCTCCAAAGCAATGGTCATGACCGGCGCAAACGCCAATGAAACTTTCTACTCCAACGCCATGCTGGATCTTTATAAAAGAGGTATGCTGGGGGAAATGATCTATATGGAAGCAGAATATATCGGAGGCTCCATGCGCAGTATCCCCAGAAGCGAAAACCCCATTCTCAATCACAGCCCCTGGCGTGCAGTTGTTCCCGGTATCCGGTACTGCACCCACTCTCTGGGCCCGCTTCTGCGTCTGATGCGGGAAGTTCTGCGTTATACCTATTGTATCGGGACAAATGCCCATGTGGATCCCGACCGGCCCGGTGATGATGTGCAGAGTGCTTTCTTCCAGACGGAAAGCGGCGTAGCCATCCGTCTTTTGCGTTCCGGCAGATGCGATGGCGGTCTTGTAGCCAATTTCGGACATCACTCCTACCGCGGCTGGGGTACAAAGGGCTATTTTGAAATGATCGGCGACAGAGGACCCAAAAACCCCATGTGTTTTCGTTTCCAGTCCAAAGAACTTTATTGCGGACAGGATCTTATTGAAGTGCCTTCCAAATATATGCCTAATGAATATGCCCACATGGATGTAGCGAAAGTGGGGCATGGCGGATGCGATTATGCCGTACTGGATAAGGCATTCCAGACTCTCTGGAAAGAGCTGGATGAGTTCCCCATCACTTTGAAAGACGGGCTTGTAATGACCATCCCCGGTATTTATGCTGCAAAATCTGCAGCACAGGGCGGTCTGAAAATGACCATCCGTTATCCCTGGGAAGAAGGATTCGACGAAGATATCGCAAACGTGGATTCCATGCCCGATGTCAAATGCGGAAAATAATATTCTGCAGATAGGTATAAAAAAATTGCCGGAAGAGAGATTTTCCGGCAATTTTTTTTGTCGGTATCTGTTGTCTGCTTGATTTTCCTGAATTGTGTAATATATTACAGTAAGAATACATTTTCCGCGTCGCATAATATACATTATGTTAACTCCTTTGAGTTTGATTTTGTTGTTTTTTATCTTTTCATACTTTACATAATTTCCATTTTGAGCAGGAAAAACTCTGTTCAGCTTCACATAATGTATATTATGCGACGCCAGAAATTTACTCTTATTGAACTTTTGGTTGTTATTGCCATCATCGCTATTCTTGCGGCAATGCTTCTTCCCGCACTGGGAAAGGCAAGGAAAACTGCACAGGCGATCTCCTGTGTCAATAATTTGAAACAGATCCATTTGACTACTTTTCTTTATGTGGATACATATAAAGAATATATGCCTTTTTATGTCGGTACAAGTGATAATACCCATAAAAAACTTGCAGGGTATCTGAATGTGGATTTTGTCAATCAAATGCCCACCTATAAACCTTTCTGGTGTCCTTCCGATACGGAGGCACGTTCCACATACGGTTCTTATGCAATATATTCCACGCCTTTCAATAAAGGCTATAAGGCAAGTATGATCAAACAGCCCCGTGTGGTTATCTGGCTGGATGGGCACCACTTCCGGATCAATCACTATGAACTGGGGCTTACCGATACCCATGATAACCGTGCCATGCGTTACCGGCATGGACCTCTGGGGTGGAAAGGAAGAAATTATATGACAGGCTCTGCCATCAATTATGTAACTTTCGGCGGAAATGTTGCTACTGCGAAAAAGCCTATTGCAACAACTTGGAATGATCGTACAACACATCCCAATTACCATACATACTGGAATATGCATAAATAATTAGTTACAACAAGGAGAAAAAATGAAAGCAATAAAAATTTATGCTGCATTACTGACAATTTTCCTTGCGGGAGCATTTTATAATGCCTGTGGGGAAGAAATCAAAGTTCCTGTACTTTTCCGGCACAAGGCAAGCCCGAAATTCAAAGGAGCCCAGATCACAGGCGGCGGGATCTATATGGGAAAAGACAAGATCGTCTGGGCGATAGAAGTAGCCAATATGAAGGAATTCATGGATGCTCCCAATACCTCCATGGGATTTTATTCGGATATTGACGGAAATAAAGCAACCGGCAGATTCCCC
>JAGBXB010000114.1 GCA_017629515.1 Lentisphaeria bacterium
GTAAACGTTCTTTCTTATTTACAGATTTTATACAGAAAAAAGGCTGCCGCAAAACTTTTGCAGCAGCCTTTTCTGTTATTTTTTCCGGAATTTTTATTTCGGGGCAAGATAGAGGTCATCCACATCGATCCGGCTGTCTTTCTCCGGCCAGAGAGTGAAAAGTTGGATCTCTTTTTTGTCGCCGGGCCGCTTATACTCAAATGTATAAGTCTTCCAGTCTGCGTGATCCACCTTGACCGTCTTTATCCGGGGCATCCCCATAAAGCGTCTGGTATTTTTTACCGGCATATGACGCAATATATGTAATTTGAGAGTACCTTTCCCCCGCAGTTTGACAGAACCCCTTATCACATCACTTGTTATGTCGCAGCGGTTGAAGATAAAGCCCTGACGCAGCCGTATGAAATAATTTGTTTTACTTCCTTCCTGAAGCAGATATTCCATATCGCCGCCATACTGTTTTGCACTGGAAAATCCCCAGTATGCCGGATATTTGTTTTTATTGGTCTTCCAGAAGGCGGGGATGCGGTTTTTCCTGCCATTATCCACATTGTCAAAGTTGCCGTTTTTCCAGAGGGCAGTATTGACTGCTGATCTGTTCCCTGAAGCGATCTGTCTGGGGGCGGCAAAGGAAATGGGGTGGAATACATCCACATTATGAGGTGTCCCCATACTCCAGGTGGAACCTTCCATGGCATCTCCTTTGGAATTACGCAGACGCATTACATTCATTTTCAGAACATTGCCTGCCGTAAAGGTGCTGCCGGTGATCTGTTTTGCAGGAATGGCAAGTTCCATTATGAAACGGTCTTTCTGTCTGGTAACTTTCACCTTTGTCTGAGAATCCCATGTTCTGTCAAATCTGGGAGCGGCGTTGCCGTCGCAGATGACGCCATTGGTGTTTATCATGATCTGGTAATAGGCACTTCCCATAATGGGATCATTGATAAAGAATTCAATGTCATTATCCAGCCAGACCTGTCCGTCATGTTCTTTTGCATTGCAGACAGCATTTTCCGGGGCGGGATCCAGCAATTCAATACCCATGTAAAGATAATTCCTGTCATAGGTAAGTTTTACTGCGGTCTGATGTTTTGCAAGTCCCCCCCTTATATTCTGGAAACGGGTGAATGTATCGGCATTTTTCCAGTCTTTTTCATCCAGTTTTCCATCAATGGTGATCTTGTCCATAAGGGGATAGAGTTTGATGTCCCTGTGATTGGTGATGTATTTGTTGTAGGCCTCCACCCAGGTCTTTTCAAAAAATTCCCGGTCACGTTTCACATGAGCCAACGCCCGTTTATCCGGATCTTTTGCAGCGGCCTTTTCCGCGGCATCCAGAAGTTTGTAAAGTTTTTCCTTTGCTCCCGGCACATCCAGGAATTTACCCACAGGCACGCTGTGGCCGTAACCCCAGCATCCGGGGGCATCCATAAAGAGTTTTGTGAGATATTTGCGGAACTCTCTCATTCCGCCTTCCCATCCTTTGCCGTAGTAGAGAGTATTGATTTCTTCATAGATTTTA
>JAGBXB010000003.1 GCA_017629515.1 Lentisphaeria bacterium
CCTGCCGTCCCTACGGGACTTTGTTTATCTCATTTCTTACAACGGGTTGAAAACCGGGGCTGTATTCCAATCGTCCCTACGGGACTTTGTTTATCTCATTTCTTACCACGGGTTGAAACCCGGGGCTGTATTCCAATCGTCCCTACGGGGCTTTATTTATCTCATTTCTTACCACGGGTTGAAACCCGGGGCTGGGGTCCAATCGTCCCTACGGGACTTTGTTTATCTCATTTCTTTCTATATTTTTACTTCACATAATGTATATAATGCGACACTTCAGGAAAATATAAAAAAATTCTTTTACCATAAATATTATATATTATATACAAAATCATAAAAATTTCAAGAGGGAAAACAGGATTCTAATCAATTTTTACAACATCCGGATCATATTCCCCTCTTTCACAAACTCAAAACAGCTCCCCCTGCTCAAATCCCTGTTCAAACAGGATCTTCTGCACAGGAGCATAACTCATTCTGTGCAAAGGACACGGCCCATATTTTTTCAGCATCTCATTATGCAATTTCGTGCAATACCCTTTATGGATCTCAAATCCATACTGGGGAAACGCTTTTGACGCTTTCACCATCCAAAGATCCCTGTGGGTCTTTGCCAATATACTTGCCGCCGCAATACTGGCAGAAAGCGCGTCCCCTTTTACAATATTCAACGACTCCACCGGCAACCCTTTCACCGCATTGCCATCCACAAGAATATACTGCAAATCCGGAAGAAGTGCCGCAGCAGCCTCCCTCATTGCCTTCCATGTGCCTTTCAGAATGTTGATGCAATCGATTTCATTACTGCCGACTTCCGCCACAGCATAACGGATGGATGGTTCTGCAAGCAATTTTTCCCGTAATTCCATTCTCTGATTATGGGTCAATTTCTTGGAATCATTCAATCCTGCCGGAATCTTTTTCCGGTCAGTAAAAACAACACACGCCGCCACAACAGGGCCAGCCATACACCCCCTGCCGGCTTCGTCGATCCCGCCCACAAAAGAAAAACCCCTCTCCCATAAGGATTTTTCATGGGAAAGGAGTTGATCATTGCATGACATATAAACGGCAGAACCGTTATCGTCACAAGTCATACACTTTGACATCTTATTTGTCAACAGGCACAAACTTTTTCTCTTTGACCTTGGCACTTTTGCCGATCTTGTCGCGCAGATAGTAGAGTTTTGCACGACGGACACGGCCTTTGCGGTCAACAACGATCTTGTCGATACGGGGGCTGTGGAGAGGGAAGATCTTTTCCACGCCGATACCGAAAGAGACACGGCGGACAGTGAACATTTCACGGATTCCGCTGCCTTTTCTGGCAATGACTACACCGGTGAAAAGCTGGATACGTTCGGTGGAGCCTTCCACGATCTTGTTGTAAACCTTCACAGTATCACCGATCTCGAATTCGGGAACGTTGTTTGTGCACTGTGCCTTTTCGATTTTGTCAATCACAGGGTTCATTTTATTCCTCCGTTTTTATGTTGATTTTCAATTTTTTCCATGATGTCGGGTCTTGTTTTCAAGGTCTCTCTGATCGCCTGTTCCCGCTTCCACTTTTCGATCTTCCCGTGATCCCCTGAAACAAGGATCTCCGGTACTTCCCAGGAACGGAACTTTGCCGGTCTGGTATATTGGGGATATTCCAATACACCCTCTTCCGTGGAAAAGGACTCATCATCATCCGATTCCTCGCAGCCCAGCGCTCCCGGAAGGAGTCTCGTTACCGCATCGCAGATCACCATTGCCGGGAGATTCCCGCTGGTCAAAATGTAGTCCCCTATGGAGATCTCCATATCCGCCAGGTGTTCTCTGACACGCTCATCCACTCCTTCATAGTGGCCGCATATTATGATCAAATGCTCCTCTTTGGTCAACTCCTTCGCCAGTTTCTGGTCAAATTTCACTCCTCTGGGTCCGGTAAGTATGACCTTCGTATTTTCCTTTTTGAGGGCTTCCACCGCCTCAAACAACGGTTCCGGTTTCATCAGCATACCGGGACCGCCGCCAAAGGGTTTGTCATCCACCGTCTGGTGACGGTCATGGGTAAAATCCCTCAAATTGACTGCATTGATCTCCACGATCCCGTTTTTCAACGCCCTGCCTACGATACTGGAACCCAGCGGGCCGAAGAAAATATCGGGAAAGAGAGTAATTATGTCAAAATGCAAGCTCAGTCCGCCACCTCAACACTGACCCTGTCCTGCATTCTTCCGGCAGCACCAGCCACCAGAGCGCGCAGAGCAATGATCGTTTTACCTTTTTTACCGATGATCTTGCCGGTATCATCTTTCCGGCAGGAAATTCGGATCGTTTTGGCACTGTTCTCAACGACAGTTTCCACTTTGACTTCTTCCGGGGCATCCACAAGATTCTTCACAACGTAAGAAACAAAGTCTTCCAGATCACTGAGTTTCACTGTACCGGCAGAAGCATTGTTTTTGCTTTTGCATGCACAGGAGCTGCCGCGTTCCACTTTACTGTCTCCGGCACATTTTTTACTGCCGCCAAACAGTTTTCTGATTGCTTCAAACAGCATTTTTGCTCTCCGGATAATTCTGTTAGAGAGCTTGCGTGAGACATGGGCATAACGGCATTTTCCGATTCGTCACATGCCATTACCCACATACTGTCACTCTTCAAGGAGTGATTATGCCTCAGCAGCTTCCTTTTTGAAATTCTTTTTCTTGGTGTAGGGATCTGCCACGCCGCGGACTTTGGATTTGCCTTCTTTGGCGCGTTTGTAGATGTCTGCAACGGTGTCGGACATCTGGGCACCCTGGGAGATCCAGTACTCCACTCTTTCCACATCAATCTTTTCATTGCTCTGACGGGGATCATAGAATCCCACTTCTTCTACCATGTAACCATCACGGGAGGAACGGACGTCGCAAACAACGACTCTGAAGCTGATCCAGTTCTTTCCGCCTGTCTTTTTCAGTCTGATTCTGACCATTTTCGGTTCACCTTACTGATCTTTTTTGTTTTTTTGTTACTCTTCCGGAACTGCCGGAAACTCATTATCTTTTCTGCTTATCCCACACAGCAAATCGCCAAATTTTGTAAGATAAGGTCTAATAATATACACTCTGAAAGTATTTTTTCAAATTAATTTTTATTTTTTTCTTTCTTTTCCGCAGTTTCCGCCTTGTCAATCCAGATGAAACACCATTTCCATAGGTTCTTCTTTGGCTTTCACGGCATCGGGAGAAGCGGTCACAAGGAAGGAACACATTCTTTTCCACCATTTGTGACAGCACTCGTAAGAAGCGATTTTGGCAAACTCCTCTTCGCTTTCCACTTCCAGATACCCGAACATGACCTTATCTCCGGGATGATGGAAGATGGAATAATTTTTCACACCGTGTTTCTTCAATACATCCCTGATCTCATCGGGAATGGGGTTGTGGGCTTTGGTATATTCTGCAAGTTTTCCATCCTGCACTTCCATGTAGAAGGCTTTTCTCAACATGATATTCTCCTCTTGTTTTTTGTTCCTTGTTTACAGAATGTAAATTTACCACACCGCCGCACTATTTTCAAGAGGAATGATAAAATTTTATTGAAATACCATGATAAAGCATGTATATTATACTTTGGAAAATCAACAACATATATGGAGTACCCAATGAAAGATTTTACAATAAAACTTATCCCCGGTGACGGGATCGGCGTAGATGTGATACGGGAAGGCAGAAAAGTCATGGAGGCCCTCGCTGAAAAACATGGCGGGATCCGATTCCGCTTCGACACCCTCCCGTGGAGTTGTCAATACTATCTGGAAACAGGCAGAATGATGCCGGAGGACGGTTTGAAGATCCTTGCAGACTGCGACAGTATCCTTCTGGGAGCAGTAGGTTTCCCCGGAGTACCCGACCATGTCTCTTTGCGGGATCTTCTGCTGCCTATCCGGGTGAATTTTGATGAATATGTGAATCTGCGTCCGGTCAAACTGCTGAAAGGGTTATCCTCCCCCATCAAAAATGAAAACATTGATTTTGTGGTCATCCGGGAAAATTCCGAAGGGGAATACTGCGGCAAAGGGGAGTTTTCCAGTGTGGGCACGCCGGAGGAAAAAGCCGTTCAGAACTCCGTTTTCACAAGAAAAGGGACGGAACGGATCATCCGTTATGCCTATGAATATGCGCTGAAAACCAATAAAACAAAAGTAATGAGTGCCACAAAATCCAATGCCCTCAACTATTCCATGGTCTTCTGGGACAAAATTTTTGCAGAAATAAAAGAACAGTATCCGCAAATGGAAAGCAGTCAGATGCATATCGATGCTCTTGCAGGATATTTCATCATGCACCCGGAAAGACTGGAAGTGGTAGTGGCAAGCAATCTTTTCGGCGATATCCTTACCGATCTGGGCTCCGCCATGCTGGGAAGTATCGGGATCTCCCCCTCCGCCAATCTCAATCCGGAAGGAAAATATCCCAGTATGTTTGAACCCATCCACGGTTCTGCGCCGGATATTGCAGGAAAAGGCATTGCCAATCCTGTGGGAACATTCTGGGCGATCGCCATGATGCTGGAACACCTGAAACTCAATGAGGAGGCCCGTCTCCTTATGCAGGCAATGGAAAAAGTTCTGGCGGAAGGCGTGATCCGTACTCCGGATATCGGCGGAAGCTCCAAAACGGAAGAAGTGACAGAAGCCGTCATTTCCGCCATTTGCGCTCTGTGATGTAAAGATCAGGAGGAAGTTCTTACTGCAAAATGGGGGGAATCGCCCCAGGCATTGAGGATCACTTCCTCCCCGATATTCTCCACAGCACTTTTCAATTCATTCATGGTCTCTTCCGGCGTTTTTTCCGCGCCGGTTTTTCCTTCATAAAGATCGTACGCTTCCTTGCACAATGGCGGCGTACAGTTGGGCATGATCACATTCGCTCCGGCAAGCAATCCCATTTCCCTGCCGGAAGGATGCAGACTCTGTAATGCGGTGGTGGAGGCTATATTCACATCTTTCAGCAATATTCTTGCGCAGGCAATCATTTTCAGAGACAATGCAAGCAGTTCTTCCTTATGCAGAGCAAAGTCAGGGAAAGAGGCGGCAAGAGGTGTTTCCGTATGTACGATATAGGGGCCCATGCCGATCATATCCAGATCCATCTCCTTAAAAAAGAGAAGATCTTTCACCATGTGTTCCACTTTCTGTCCGGGCAGTCCGAACATCACGCCAGAACCATTCTGATACCCCAGTTTTTTCAAGGTTTTCAAACATTCCAGCCGTTTACCGTAATCGTGACCGGCAGGATGCAGTTGCCTGTAAAAAAGAGGATCACTTGCCTCAATACGCAATAAATAACGGTGCGCTCCGGCTTCTTTCCATCTTGCAAAAGTCTCTTCCGTCTGCTCACCGCAGGAAAGGGTGATCCCCAGTTCATTATTGGAGAGGTTCTTTATCCCCCTTACAAGAGTTTCTATTTCTTCCACAAAGGCATGATCGCTTCTTTCCCCGCTTTGCAGTACGATGGAACCATAAGAAGCCTTCCAGGCAAAACGGGCGGCGTCATACACCTCTCTTGGTTTCATCACATACCTTACAGAGTGTGTATTGCCTTTACGGATACCGCAGTAATAGCAGTTTTTCGTACAGATATTACTGTATTCGATCAATCCACGGAAACTTACTTTTTTTCCGATATGACGGCATTTGATCTCATAGGCAAGATCATAAAGATCCCGGAGGTCTTTTTCCGATTCAAGGGAGAGCAGAGCAAACAACTCCTCCGCACCCGTCTCTGCCCCGTTACGGATCTTTTCAAGCACTTTATTCATTATTTTGCCAGATACTTTTCTGTTCCCTCGATACGGAGAATCTCGCCAAAGTAGATATGATGCCAATCCCCGTCAGGGTAAAAATCTTTTGCTGTGGCAGGATCCACAAAACTTTTTTCCTCCATCACGCTTCTGTAAGTTTTTCTGCACTCGATGACAAGTTCGGCTTCTTCATAGGAGGGGGCTTTCACCATCCGGGAGGCGATAACAGTAAGCCCTGCTTCTTTCGCCTTATCCGGGTAATCCCGTCCGGATTTTGATCCGCAGAAATTCAAGGCGGAACGGTACTTTTCCGGAAACGCACACAAAGTAAAGGAATCAAATTCATTCATAAAA
This sequence comes from Lentisphaeria bacterium, assembly GCA_017629515.1. GTDB lineage: Bacteria > Verrucomicrobiota > Lentisphaeria > Victivallales > UBA1829 > RGIG5327. The sequence goes on from JAGBXB010000003.1 coordinate 6,133, forward strand.
GGAAGAGTATATCTCTGGGGGCGTACAAGTGCCATAACAAAAGGCTTTCTCCACAATACCCCGAAAGAACCCCAGCCGACGGTCATCATATTATATTTGCCGATACTCTGATCCCCGGCGGAAAGCAGAAGCCAATCCTTTGCCCAAAGTTCAAAGATTTTTGTGTTGAAATCAGAAAAGGCGATCTCGTTTCTTGCGCTCATATATCCTCCTTTGTTGAATTATATCCCTATGAATATATTGCGGAAACCGGCTTTTTTCAAGGCAAAGAACTTAAAAAGAGTAAGGAAAATGGTGAGAGCGGCGGCGCAGGGCGCGGCGTCCGGGCAATCCGGGCAGTACCCGCACAAAAAGGGGTGCTGTCCTTTCACAGACAACACCCCTCAAAAAATCAGGATCTCTTCTTATGCGTTTGCTTCCAGATAGCAGATACCTTTTACAGCACAGAATTCTCTGATGAGATCTCTGTTATCGCCGTAAGAAATAATGTAATGCTGCCCCATTACATCCTGAATGAAGTTTTCAGAGGGGAAGTCAAAGACGACTTCCAGACTGGGCAGCTGGGGAGCAGGCGGCGTCCAGCCTGCTTCTTCCCATTTTTCCGGAGTTTTTGCTGTACCGAGAGCCGTATGGATGGTAAAGATCCCGTCCACGCTGGTGAGACGGGCAATCGTCACCATACCGGTTTTCAACTTGGAAACATTCAGCAATCCTTCCCCGAAAGAACCGAAGGCATTGGGCATGACCGTTACTTTACCATCCACAATGGAGGACGGCACATAGTCCGGTACTCCCATAAGAGCGGATTTTTCTGTAAACTCATAAAATTCCAGATAGGCAGGACTCTTTCCGGTAAGATATTTTACGATAAGCTGGGTAACAGCTCCATAGGAATCGTTTTCCGGAACGGTGGGGATATCCATTTTATCATGCAGAAGAGTCATTGCGCCTGCGGGAGCAAATTTCAGAAGTTTCTTTACTCCATCCACATCGCAGAAAGAGAACGCATCATAGGAGCGTTCTTTGATCTTTTCCATAAAAGCAAGAGCCACCTTTACGGAATTTTCCACCGTTCCTTCCTGCGGTGCTTTTACAAAATCCCATTCCTTATTGATATGATCCGCTCCGGCGGCAATATCAGAGGCAGAAAGATTTTCCATAAGTTCTTTGATTTCCAGAAGATCAAAGTGTTCGATCTCTGCACCGATGGCACTTTTCAGAGCAGAACCATCATAAAGTGTTCCGTAAAGACGCATGTCTCTATACCCTGCCATTCCGATTTTTGCCTCATTCATCATGGAGGCGGCACGGCAGGCGGCAAGGAAGGTGACTGCTTCATCATATCTGGGGGCGGAATCTTTGAAATTCACCAGGTATTTGAAGTTGAATCCCATATCTTCCATAGGTTTACGCAAAGCAGTAGTCCCTGCCTGGTCGGCAGTTGTCACAAAGTGACCATCGGCGCGCCAGCCGCTCAACCCCCACAGAAGCATGGGTTTGTGTTTGAAGGGTTCGATGGTTTTGATCACTGCCCATGTGGGGATCCATCCTGCAATACAAACGACCAGTGCATCAAAATCCCCGGCGGCGGAAAGTTCCTTTACCGCTCTCCGGGCATTTTTTCCATCGGGATCGTCACTGACGGGAGCGGTTTCAAAAAGTTCCACACCCCGTTTGATAAGTTCATCTGCCGCAACCCGGCAGCGTTCCACGATAAATTCAGGAGGAGTATTCACTTCTCCGAAACCGACAAAACCAGCTTTGATTTTTCTCATTTTTTTCTCCGTATTTGAGTTGTTATTTTCATTTTCCGAATGTGGGCATGAGAAGAGAATTGACTAATTTATATTTTGCAAAACATTTTTCATATTCTTCCACATCTTTGGAGGGATAAATCGTTTCCCCCTTTTTCACCATCTTTTCCACTCCGTCCGCAGGCGAAGAAAAGACTTTTGCGGCAACTGCGCCGAAAATGGCAGCTCCCAGACTTGTAGCTTCCGCACACTCTGTAATTGTTACAGGCACATTGAGTACATCCGCTTTGATCTGCAACCAGAGGTTGCTTTTGGATGCTCCGCCCAGACTGCGTAATTCCTTTACCGTCAAGCCCGCCTTTTTCATTGCTTCCAGATTGTCTCTCAACAAATAGGCGATACTTTCCATACACGCTCTTGCAATGTGTCCCTTTGTATGAGCCAATGTAAGCCCGTACAATACCCCCCTTGCCTCCGGATTGCAATCCGGGGAAACTGCGCCCGCCATGTGGGGAAGGATGATAAGACCGTCACTGCCGGCATTTACTTTTGCCGCTTCTGCGTCAAACTCCTTATAGTCCAGACCGGATGCAAAATTATCCCGGAAATATTTGAGAAGCATTCCGGCAGTAGGTGCCCAGGGCAGCAGAACAAAAGAGCCTTTCTTACTGCCAAGATAAGTGCTTACCTGTTTCGCTTCATCATACACGATATGATCGAAAGGCGCACACAATGCAAGGGTACAGCCGGTAGTTTCCGAAATCATGCCGTTTTCACAGCATCCGCTGCCCAGATTGCCGCATACATGGTCAATGGGACACAAGGTAACAACACATCCGGCAGGCAGCAGGGAATCATTTTCTTTCACGATCCCGGCACACTCCCCGGCATCGGTGAGACGGGGGAGATTTTCTTCCGTGATCCCCAGAAATTCCAGCATGGGCGCATACCAGGAAGATGTACGGATGTCATAATATTCTGTGGAGGGCAGCATTCCCCGGCAGGTGGCAAATTCCCCTGTAAGACGCCACAAAATATAATCTTCCACCATAAGATATTTTGCCGTAACAGCAAAAACTTTTTCCTCATGGCGTTTGAGATGCAATATTTTTGCGGCAGGCCAACAGGGGAGCATATCCGTCTGACCGGACATACGGAAAAGTTCCTCATTGCCAAACTTTTCCTTTAATATTTCCGCTTCCTCTCCGGCACGGTTGTCCAGCCAGACCACGGCTTTACGGGAGGGGTTGTTTTCCCTATCCAGATAGACAAGGGTTTCCGCCTGTCCGGTGATCCCGGCGGAAACAATGTTTCCGGGATCAATTTCTGCCTCTTCCACAGCAGAAGCGATCGCTTTTTTTACCGACTGCCAGTATAATTCCGGATCCAGTTCCACAATATCGGGAGCAGGAGTTTCAAGAGTGTATTCAGAAAGCCCCGAACCACACGCAGTCCCCTTTTCATCAAAGAGGACTGCTTTTACTCCCGTTGTACCGATGTCAAGTCCGAGAAATCTTTTCATTTTCACCCTTTTTCAGTAAGATTTCAAAACATCTTGTTGATGGCTTCCACGGTGTCGTCACAAAGTTTGTAACCGCCGTCAGAACCAACCTGACCATTGACGATCAATCCTCCGTAACCGCCGAATTTTTCCCCGTCGGGGCTGGGCAGGTATCCGGCATGGAAAGAAGCTCCGTTGCACAGCTGCACCAGGAAGGTCTGGGCGGCTTTGCTGCGAGCTTTGATGATCTGACCGAAGTAGAGATACAGTTCAAAGGGATTTGTTGCAAACGCCACATCCCCCATACGCACTACATTCATGGGGAAGGTGAGAACAGGATTTTCATCCTGATTTTCATAACGGGCAAGTACAGCCTTTTCGATCTTGATGAGGGAGAAATGGTGTTTCTTATCATCATAGGGGCCGTGGCCGTCAAGTTTCTCATTGGCGTGGGTCTCATCGCAGAATTGGATAAACGCCTCTTTTTCCGGCATGATGGAAGTAAGGCGGTCAAGTTCTGCAACTGCTTTCACATAATCCTGATAGGAGGCGCGTCTGCGGGGAAGGGTCACAGTAAGCTGCTCACTTTTGAATACCGGTTCATAATCGATTTTGCCACTAACCGCATTTGTCACAGTATGGACAAGGCGGTTGGAAAGTTCTTCCACGCCGTCCGCGTGCCAGAAGTCGGGTTCGGTGACATAGTGGCGTACAAGGTCACGGGGACTCTGGCATCCGGCAGGGCTGATTTCATAAATCATACGGAAATCATTTCCATATTCTTTCTGCAATTTTTCTCTGGTCGCCCCGGCAAAGTCGGAGGAGACCTGATAGGTGGATTCCATCACCTGGGAGGGACATGCCACATTGACGATGACCCCGGTTTTATTCCCCTCTTTATCAAAGGTGAAAAGCATATCCACTCCGGAATCCTCTCCGGCTTCCATTCCCACATAATCCCGTCTTGTGGTATCTCCGTACATTTCTGCGGTATTATCCGAATAAACGGCTCTGCGGCAATGACCAATCCTGGCGTTGCCGAAGGCACGGGCTATCCCGCCTTCTTTACGGTTGTTCCATGCTTCCACAAGAGCCTGGGCTACTTTTTCAATGGCAAAAGCACTGTATTCGGCAGGAGTGAGCATTTCTTCATAGGGAACACGGTCTTCCTCCCGCAAACTTTCCTGACAATGCAGAATGGGATCACTTCCCAGAGGACCTGCTTCCGGATTCAAACTGGGACCGCTGTGGGTATGGATGACGTGAATGAAGATCTTGGTCGTATCGATCTCTTTGCAAAGTTCTGCAACTTTGTCGCAGACTCCTTTATAGAAAGCATAAGGCATTCCCACATTGTCCACTCCGGCGGTAAGAAAATGATCGTTTCCGGAAGAGAAAGCGGCCGCAGTCACTTTCAGACGGGAATGGATCTTTTCCGCAAGCCGGACATAATACTGACCGTAAAGTCCGATTTTTTTGTCTGTTACAGGAGTGATGTCCTTTTCACTCCATCCGATGAGAAGTTTATTCATTTTTTCTTCCTTTCTCCCTTTTTCAAGGGAATAAATGTTTGTTTATATCGTTGATATTTTCTGTATCATTTCATTATGTGCTTTTCTGCACAGCTTTGACGTTAAAAGAAATACAGGGATGGTCAAAAGAAATCCCGCCGCCGCGGTTACATAAATGCTGCGGATCTCCAGATAATACATGATCGCTCCGCCAAGGGGGGAGGCGATCATCATACCTATACTGCGGAAAGAGGATGCCATGCCGAAGATCTGCCCTCTTTTCTCTTCCGGGGATACGTTGGAAAGCATATTCAGAAATACCGGTTCCAGTCCTCCCACAGTGATAAAGGCAAGAAAACGGGATACACCCAATACCATGAGATTGGGGGCAAATCCCTGTCCGAGTACAAAAAGTATGGAGAGCAGAAGGCAGGGCAGAGCTACTTTTATGGGGGAGAACCTGTCGGCAAGATAACCGATAAGACTTCCGGCAATAACGCCGCCTGCCGCCGCTGCAGCACTTACATAACTTGTGTAAAGTTCCGTATTGATTTTTCCGGCAATATTTTCCACCTGCAATGCAAGATATGCTTCATCAAACCTTCTGGAAAATGCCATCATGAGAAACAACGTAAGCGTCATCCATGCCGCCGCTGAAAAACCGAAATGAGGCAGTTTGAAATGCTTCTTTTCTTTCTTTTCCGCAGGGAGGGGAATATTTTTCACAGGCGGTACAAAATCTTCATGTACAAAGAAAAGGATCAGGAATCCGCCTGCAAGGAACATAAGCCCGCAGAAGAGGAACGCGGCAGTATAGCCGAAATAGTGTACGATCATTCCGCCGGTAAGGTATCCCAGTACATTTCCGCTCCATACAGCAGAACTCAAAAGTCCCAGAGCGAATCCGTGTTTTTCCTTGGGCGTAGTGGAAACGATCAGGGTTTGTGCTGCCGTAACCGTCCCGGAAAAACAGCTTGTGAGAAAACGCAGGATGATGAGAATTGCAATATTGGGGGATATCCCCATCAGCGGCATAAGGAGTGCCCCGCCGAAATTGGCCCGTAAAAGCATGATCTTCCTGCCGTATCTGTCGGAAAGCATTCCCCAGAGAGGCGTGCAGATGCAGAAACTTGTCATGCTGGCAAAATAAAATATGGAAACATATACCCCCCGCAATGCAGGATCTTCGATTCCCAGTTTCACCCGCATGAATACAGGAATAAAGGGCAGGGCAGAGCCGAATCCCGCCAGACAGAGAAGCTGGGCGATCCATGTAAAAAGGAGATTCTGTTTCCAGTTGATCTCTTTTTTTCCGTTTTCCTCAACCATTCTTTATTCCTGTTTCAAGTTTTTTTTCAGATCTTCACCCATTTACCGCCATTGGCAGCACTTTCCTGTACTTTGGCAAGGATCTCCTGCATCTTTACACCGTCTTCCAGAGAGGGGCCCAGCTGCTGACCGGTATGGACACTTTTCAGGAAGGTATAAAGGCAGTGCATGTGACCGCGCATCCAGCCGATGGGGGCTTTGGGAGTGGGGAATCCGGCAGGTTTGTCATATCTCTGACCGCAGTCGATGGCTGTCCAGCCTCTCACGCCGCCGATGGGGGAAGATTTGGCAGAGCAGTCATAGTAGAAAAGTTTATCCAGATTCATGGGATCCCAGCGCAATGCTCCTTTGGTACCGTGGATGGCAAAACCGAATTCATCTTCCGCACCGGTAGTGATCTTGGAAGCGGAAATATTACCGTAAGCACCATTGGGGAGTTTTACAGTAACAAGCATATTGTCTTCGGCTGTGACCTTTACCATTTTGCCCGGTTCTGTGGCGGAAGGTCTTTCCGGGAAAGCAATGTGGGTAACAGCAGAAAGTGAATCAAAGGGGCCGATAAGCATATTCATAAGGTCAAGGATATGACTTCCCAGATCGTTCACCACTCCTGCGGCAAGTTTCCATTTGAAGGGGGCTTTGGGGTCGGCACTGCCGCTGTGAAGATACTGACCGCGGAATTCCAGAATATCGCCTATCGCCCCTTCTTCGATAAGCTGTTTTGCCCGCAATGTAGCAGGGAAGAAACGGTTCTGCAATGTCATCTGGCTGATACCTTTATAGCCTTTCAGGGCTTCCCGGATGGCGAGAGCGTCGGAAAGTTCCTGGGTAAGGGGTTTATCGCAGTAAATATGTTTGCCGTGGGCAATGGCGGACATGATGGCTTCATAATGTTTATCATTGGGGGAGCAGATATCCACAATATCGATATCGGGATTTTCTGTGATCTCACGGAAATCGGTGACTGCGTGTTCCGCTCCTACCATGGCACAGCCCTTCTGCGCCGTTTCGATGTGACCGGTACAGATATGGGTGATGCGGCTTCTGAAATCCTGCTGATCATAGTGCATGGGAATATTCATGTGGCCGTAGGCGTGGACTTTACCGATGAATCCGAAACCGATCATCCCTACTTTATATTCTTTTGTCATTTTTCTTCCTTTCTCTTTATGAAATATTCTGACAACTTATTCTTTTATTTGTTCGTATTTTTCTTTCTCAATAGTTGGGCCGCTGTTTCCCCTCTTCGATTTCCCGGGCATTGAAAGCCGTACTCAAAGGCAGTTCTTTATTTCCTTTGCACCCCTTTACATTATCCATGAAGATCTCTCCATCTTCATCGGAAATCACAACAGCTTCGGTAGCATAGGATTCATCCGGGATCCTTACAGTAATATCCCGCATGGAAACATTTTTTGCTCCGGCAATAAGGAATGCCCCTCTACCGGTAGCGTGTTCCCATTCGTGATATCCTCTGCTGAAACGCACCCTGGGAGTACCGGAAAGAACCACATTGAAATTCTGCAATGCGATATCTTCCACAACAGCACCCACATTGCTCTGGATCACAAAATTCACACAACTTTTGGCAGTGATGTTGCTGAAACGGATATTGCGGACAGGGGGAGCAATGCAATCGGTTGCCCCCATGCAGTAAGAACCCATATAGATCCCGCAAAGAGATTCCATAAAAATATTGTTGAATGAGATATTTTCAATGGCAGTACCCGGTTCTTCATCCGTATTGAAAGTATAACGCGCTTCCAGACACACCCCTTTGGAGGAACCCCGGATGATCACATTGGATACCAGACAGTTGCGGATGACTCCATTTCCCACTCCGATACGGAAGGCATTGCATCCGGGAGTACGCAGCTGACAGTTTGTGACAGTCACATCCTCCAGAATGGCATCCTGATTTTTCAGCCGTCTTTTGGCACAGCGGAAAGTAATGCAGTCATCTTCTGTATCGATCAGGCAGTCGCTTACGATGACATGGCGGGAGGAATCAATATCTATTCCGTCACTGTTGGGGATCTCCGGATTGTTTTTGATCCGTAATCCGCTTATGATCACATTTTCGCATCCGTGGACAAGACAGCTCCAGTAGGCGGAGTTGAAAAGACGCACATCCCTGATCCGGATATCTTCCGATTCGCAAAGATAGACCATCTGGGAGGGGCGTTTGATACTTGAATCCTTATGTACCGCCCCGAAATCCGGTACATTTCTCCGGTAGGGGAAACTCATACCGTTTCCGTCGATGGTTCCGTGACCGGTCAAGCCGGCATGTTTCACTTCCAGAAAGACGATAAAGTGTCCTCCTGTGGTATGTTCCGGTTCACTTGCCGCATTCTGTATCCAGGCATCCGCAGCATTGTAATCGGCATAGTCAGGAGAGGCTTTCAGTGTGGTATTGCTTTCCAGATGCAGAAAGACATCCGAACGCATGTAAAGAGTTCCGGAAATAAAAAGTCCGCTGGGCATATATACCGTCCCCCCGCCGGAAGAAGCACACAAATCTATCCCTTTCTGGATAAGGAAAGTCTGTACCTTTTTCCCGTCAGGAACAAGACCAAGCTCTTTCAGAAAAATATCCATAATAAATTTCCCTGTTTCAAATCTCTTTTCCCTCAATATGGAAAGGACGGCAGGATACCGTTTCTTTCAATACCACTTCTTCCGTATTTGCGGCACAAATGGCATATTCCCATTCATTTGCCTCTTCCGGGAAGTTTATTTTCACATCCCGGAAGGTGACATTTTCCGCATTTTCCACCCAGAAGGCACAGGGGGGATTGGTTTTAATAAATTCCCCGTAACTGTACTCCGGTCTTTCCCCGATATTTTCCCCTCTTCCATAATCAAGGACTACATCGGAAAAAGTAATATTTTCCACATAACCTTTGCTCCGTCCGATAACAAGACTTCCCTTCGCTGCCGTGCCCCGGACATGATTGAATACCACATTGCGGATGGCTTTTGCCTCCTCTTTCTGTATTCCCCGTACCGATGTGGCGATATTGAAAGGCCGAACGCAATCCATACGCACATTTTCGATCATGATATCCTCTATCCCCACTCCGGGACTTGTCTGGGAGTACTGGGAAACAAAACAGAAAGCTGTACGGGTATCATGGATCACAATATTGCTGATATTGCATCTGCGGACAAGTCCGTTACCCACGCCGATACGGAAGGCACAGCATCTTGTGGAAAGGATACAGTTGGTGATCGTCACATATTCGCAGTACCGTTTCTTTTTCAAAGGTTCTTCATTGCCCCGCAAAGTAAGGCTGTCATCCGCAGAGTGGATGATGCAATCACTTATGGTGACAAAACGGCAGCAGTCAATATCCATACCGTCCCCGTTATGGGTACGGAAGTCATTGGTGTTGCGCAAGCCCCGGATGGTGACAAATTCGCAGCCATGGAGGAAAAGTGTCCAGTAAGGGGGATTGACCATTTCCATATCGGTAATGGTCACATTTTCACATTCGCAGAAAAAGACCATCTGCCCCGGCCGCCATTGGGGAAAAGCAAAGACAGTGGGATGCACAGGATGGGGTTCATTCATGAAAGCCTGACGGTTGCCGTCGATGCGTCCGCCCCGCAGCACGATATTATGCTGTTCCGCGGCAATGATCAGATGCGCCCCGGAAACATGTTCTGCGGCAAATACCCTGTTCTGGGGGATCACATCATCTTTATTGTAATCTTCTTTATCGGGACTTCCCAGAATGACCGCCCCCTCCTCCAGATCAAGTCCCCCGTTGGATTTGAGAAAAAGGGTTCCGGTAAGATATACTCCCGGCGGAAAATGGACGATCCCGCCTGCATCAATGGCTTTTTGAATGGCAAGAGTATCTTTGGTGATACCGTCGCCTTTTGCTCCGAAATCTTTTACGTTATGCATTTTCACCTCAAATTTTTGTCAGTTCCACCCATTGAAGAACGGGTAATTCCATTGCCGGAAGTTCAGCAATCGCTTCTTTCAGCCGTATCATATCATCCCGTAAAGAAAACTCTGAAAGGGGACGGGTAAATTCATCGTGATGGACGCCGATAAGGCGTTTGAAGGAAAGATTTTCCGTAAGAAGCTGCGGAAAGCCCTCTTTCCAGCGGCTGATCCCGTAAATAAGATAATCGCAGGAAATGCCTTTCATGGATGGGATATGCATATTTGCCGATCCGCCGTTGAGGATCACAAGATCATCCATTTCCAGTTTGAATGCGAAAACCTCTCCGCATTTCCAGCTTTCCCGTTTTGTAAAATCTTTATCAAAGGGAACTTCTTCATAAAAATTATCTTCCGGCATCGTTCCCATGTGCCGGGATTCCAGACAGGTGACGGTAAGACCGGGAAAGGTGAGTTTTTCCCCGTAAACAAGTTCATGCAGATTCTTTTCCCCTACCCCCAGAGCCCGCATGATATTACATGCCGTTTTTGAAGCATAAAGGACTGTATCTGTCTTTTCAAAAAGGTACAGCATATCCGGCAGATGATCCCAGTGGGAGTGGGTCATAAGAACAAAATCCGGCTTGCAGTCTGCAAGATATTTTTCCTGTTCTTCCGGGGCAATAAGTTTTTCCCTGTCCCGGCTTACGTAAGGATCGATCATGAAAGATCCTCCGGAATATCTGAATTCAAGGGAATTGATCCCGTACCATTTTACTTCAACCATTTTTCCTGCCTTCTGCTTGATTGTTTCTGGAAAGGTACGGGGGGAAAGCCCCCGCCGTACCTCTTTATATAAGCATGACATAAATCAGCCCAGCAGTTCCTTTTCCGTTTCTGCAATGGCTTCTTCAATGATATCCATACCTTTGAGAGCAACTTCATTGGGCATCACAATGGGAGGACTCATGCGGAGGATATGACCGGCAGGTACCCAGGCAAGACCTTTGCGGAATGCTTTCTGATAGACCATTTTACCGGCTTCATCAAAGGGAGTTTTAGCTTTTTTGTCTTTCACAAGTTCGATACCAAGCAGACAGCCTTTGCAGCGGGTGTCGCCTACGATTCTGTATTTGGTAGTCCAGTCTTTCATACGGTTCTTGAAGAGCTGTTCCAGTTCCTGTGCGTGTTCCAGCAGACCTTCTTCTTCAATGACTTCAAAGCAGGCGAGAGCGGCGGCACATGCCATGGGATTTCCCCCGTAGGAGGTGGAGGCACTGATTTTGTCCACAGCGTCGGCATAGGGTTTACGCACAGCCATACAGGTCACAGGGAAACCGTTACCGAAACCTTTGCCCAGGGTGACAACGTCGGGAAGTACATCCCAGTGTTCACAGCAGAGGATCTTACCGGTTCTTCCCATACTGGTCAAGACTTCATCGGCGAAAAGCAGGATATTGCGTTCATCGCAGAATTTTCTCAATTTGGGGAAGAAGTCATCCGGCGGCATGATGGATCCGCCCCAGCCCTGGATGGGTTCCAGAACGAAAGCAGCGATCTGATTGGTGGTGGATTCTCTGATGAAGGTATCATAGTATTCCAGATATTTTTCGGTATCGAGAGTACCGTCTTCTCTTGTCCACCAGGGGCGGTAGGTGTCAGGACGGGGAACCATGTAGAATCCTGCGGGACGGGTGGGTCCGCTGAACTTGGTCATACGGGCGCAGCCGATGGAGTGACCGCTCTTGCCGTGGAAGTCCATGAAGCAGGAGAGGAACTCATGTTTGCCTGTTGCGGCACGGCAGGTACGCAAACCGGCTTCCACAGCGGCAGTACCGCAGTCATAAAGCTGGAAGCATTTCAGGTCGCCGGGGAGAGTGGCAGCCATTTTTTCCAGAAGTTTCACCTTGATTTCCGTGGTGAAGTCATGGCAGTTCATGATTTTGTTGGCATACTTGGCAACGCCTTCGGTGATTTTGGGATGGCAGTGGCCAAGGGTGGTCACATAGATACCGCTGGAAAAGTCGATGTACTGATTTCCGTCGGCGTCTTCCATCATACACCCTTCCCCCTTTTCAAAGGCGACAGGGAACAATCTCACCTGTCCGGAAAGACCGCGGTAATATTTTTCTGCGCGGGCATGAAGTTCTTTACTGCGGGGACCGGGAACCTCGTTTGAAACAAAACGGGGGACCTGTGTAAGGTCAAGCTGATAAGGAGCCGGATTGTACTTTCCCATAAATTTTTCCTTTCTTTTCGGGTTTTTACAGTCTTACTCTCGGTTTAAAAGACTCTATTATACTAATAAAATAACCCGCCGGAAAAATAAAACAAGGAAAATTCTTCCGTCACACCTGTTTTTTTTCACAAAATATGTTAATTTTTAACATCCACCCTTTTCACACAACTTTTCAAAAAGTTCCACGACCTCTTTTGTCGTCAGAAAATCATCCGTATATCCGGCTTCGTTCTGGATACATTGCAAACGGGGGGCTTTTTTCAGCAGCCCCATCACATGCTCCCAGTCGATATTGCCTCTGCCCGGCAATTTGTGTTCGTCTCTATCCCCGTTGTTATCATGGAGATGACAGTTGATGATATAGGGAAGCATCTTTTCCAGTATTCTGTCATCCTGGGGGACTTCTTCCGGAGTATTCCACCACATCTTTGCCAGAGAACCCTCTCTGCGGGCGTATTTCATAATGTTGGCGTGCCCGGAATCATAACACAACCCCAGATACGGGCTTTCAAATTTTTTCACCACATCCAGCAGTACTTCCGGAGTATTGGGACTTGTCCAGATATTTTCCAGAGCTATACTCACTCCCGTTTTTTCCGCACAGGGCAGCAGTTCTTCCAGAGAACGGCACATGGCATCCCTGTAAACATCCACTGAAAGAGTCCTGTCATAATTGTTTCCGGTATGTACGGTAAAAGTCTTTACCTGAAAAGCACTGGCAATGGCAAGTTCCAGCCGGATGTACCGGATCATAAAATCCCGTTTTTCCTCCACGGGGAAGGAGGGACAGACACAATCCGGAAAAAGCGCATGACCATCCACAAAAGACAATCCGGCCTCCCCGGCATATTTCATAAGGGTATCCGGCAGACGGGGGTCTTTCATGCAGTCGGCAACAATATTACTGGAAAGCACGATATTTTTCATTCCGGAAGCGGCGAGATCGCGCATGATATACGGAATAAGTTTCACATTCTCCATAGGCATACGTACAACATGGGTGACAGGGACAAATGTCATATTTTTCTCCTTGTTTCAGCAGTATATCGAAAAAAAAATCTGAAGAAAATATACTTTCATGCAGGGAAAATTCAAGATTTTTTAGAAAAATGTAATAAAAATCATACTCCTGTGTACTCTTTTTTCAGGGCAATAAGGCAATTGAAATTCCCGCATTGCGTTATTTCCCCACTTTTTTTGCAAATAAGACGTGAAAAAAGAAAAAAGAGTGTGAAAATATTTGCTTTTCCGGCAAAACAGGCTATATTAAGAGGTACAGTGCAACAAAACGGATCATGAATACACTTTCAGGGAAGTTACTGAAAGGTATGATCCAAATACTGAAAAATATGGAGTTTTAAAATGACAAAGAGAGATTTGGTAGTCAAAATCGCTTCTGAAACTAATTTGATCCAGGCGGATGTCGCCGAAGTCGTCCAGAAAACATTGGACTATATTGCCGAAGAACTCATCGCAGGCAGAGATATCGAACTGCGTAATTTCGGTGTCTTTGAAATCAAAGTGCGCAAGGGCCGCGTGGGCCGCAACCCCAACAAGCCCGATGTGGCTATCGCTATTCCGGAGCGTGCTGTTGTCAAGTTCAGAGCGGGCAAAGAACTCAAAGCCCGTATTGCCAAACTTGCAAAATAAGTCTTCCCTTATTACTTTTCAGGCACCTGTATTTCCGCAATAGCCGGACGGACAGGTGCTTTTTATTTTTGAACTCATTCCAACAAAGAGAAAAAGCTTCTCAACAGGAGAAATTCCGATATGGCTAAAAATTCCGCCCCCCCTCCGGGAACAGGAGATATTTTCCCGGAAGAGATCCCTTCCTGGCTGGCTGTTGAAAATGGAGCCAGAGAGGTCTTTAACAATTTCGGTTACGGCGAGATCCGTACCCCCATCTTTGAATACACCGAAGTTTTCCAGCGCGGTCTGGGAGACGAAACGGAAGTAGTGAAAAAAGAGATGTACACCTTTGAAGACCGCGGCGGCAGAAGTCTCACATTGCGCCCGGAAGGTACTGCCGGTGTCATGCGTGCATTGTCCGGGACAGAAGCCATGAACGGTGTGGAGTCCCGTGTTTTCTATATCGGCCCCATGTTCCGCGGGGAACGCCCCTCTGCCGGAAGAAGAAGACAGTTCCACCAGATCGGCGTGGAAAATGCCGGAAGGATCGCCCCCGCCCTGGATGCGGAAGCCATCACCCTTATTGCAAGAATGCTGGATAAAGTGGGTGCTGGCGGCTATCAGATCCTTCTCAATACCCGTGGTGTGAAAGAAGACCGGAAACCTGCGGAAGAGGCTTTGCGGGAACATTTTACACCTGTGATCGACACCATGTGCGAAGACTGCCGGGAGCGTTTGAACAGGAATGTATGGAGAATACTGGACTGCAAACAGCCCCAGTGTCAGAAACATATCGAAGCGGCTCCGGATGCGGCAAGTCTTTTCGGAACAGCATCCAGAGATTACTTTAACGAAGTATGTGACATCCTTACGGATCTGGAGATCCCCTTCAAGATCGAACCCAGACTGGTGAGAGGGCTGGATTATTATGTGCATACAGTCTTTGAACTCACCCATCCGGGTCTCGGCGGTCAGAGTGCCATTGCCGGCGGCGGCCGTTACGAACTGGCTGTACCGGGTCAGAACCGTCCCATCATCGGTGTAGGATTTGCCGCCGGAGTGGAAAGATTGCTTATGGCAAGAGAGTACAACAAAATCCCCGTTCCGGAAATGAAACGGCCGGAAATCTATCTTGTTTCTCTCGGCAAAGCGGCTCTCAAATACAATATCCGCCTTGCGGATACCCTGCGTGCCAACGGCATCTATACCATGCTGGAAGCAGAGGAAAAAAGCATGAAATCCCAGATGCGTTCCGCTGACCGCCTGAACGCTGCCAGAGTATTGATCCTCGGAGAAAATGAACTTGCCAACGGTGAGGCAGCATTGAAAAACATGGCGGACGGCAGTCAGAAAAACATCCGTCTTGATGCTCTTTTACAGGAATTCAGCAAATAAAAGATCGTGGAAAACGGTTTATGAATACACTCACTTTTGACATCAATATTGAAAGCAGTTATACCATCCCCACCCCGGCAGAGATCCATAACGAACTGCCGCTGGCTCCTGACCAGGCGCAGAAAGTATTTTCTTTCCGGGAGACGGTGAAAAATATTGTTACGAGAAAAGATCCCCGTATCCTTATGATAACGGGGCCTTGCTCCATTGATGATATTGATGCAGCCCGGGAGTATGCCCACCGTCTGGCGGAACTTTCAAAAAAGGTATCAGACAGACTTTTTCCTGTCATGCGTACCTATTTTGAAAAACCGAGGACTACTCTCGGCTGGAAAGGGTTTGTATATGATCCATTGCTGGATAATACATTCAATATGGAAAAAGGTTTGCGGGAAAGCAGAAAGTTACTGCTGAACCTTGTGGATCTTTCCCTGCCTTCGGCAACGGAATTTCTTGATCCATTGATCCCCCAGTATCTTTCCGATCTCATCTCCTGGGCAGCCATTGGAGCAAGAACAGTGGAATCCCAGACCCACCGGCAGCTTGCCAGCGGTCTTTCCATGCCGGTAGGGTTCAAAAACGCCACAGACGGAGCGATCAATGTCGCGGTGGATGCCATTCTTGCCGCCCGCTCCCGTCACTCATTTTTAGGGATCAGCAATGACGGAAGAACCGGGGTATTTTCCACCAAGGGAAATCCTTTCTGCCATGTAGTTCTGCGCGGCAGCTCCCAGGGAGGCAATTTCGGTTCGGAAAATGTTGCTTATGCAGTGGAACTTATGCGCAAAAAGAATCTGATCCCCTCTATTGTGGTGGATTGCAGTCATGGCAACAGCAGCAAAGACCCTCTGAAACAGAAAATCGTAGCGGAAGATGTGGTTCAACAGATCACAAACGGTCAGAAAGCCATTTCCGGACTTATGCTGGAAAGTTATCTGAAAACAGGCAGGCAGGATGTGACCGAACGGACAAAGGAAAGTACAGGATTGTCTGTTACAGACGGCTGTATCTCCTGGGAGGAAACCTCTTCCATTATTCTGGAAACTTACAAACGACTCTCCTGACACCATACAACAGGAAAAACCGGAGAAAAATATGAAAGAAGTCTCTCAAAAGGAACTTTTACAACGCTATCAGGATGAACAGGCAAAACGTTCATTCTGGTTTCTGCCGACCCTGGATCTTTATGTCCTGCGGGAATTTATGATCCCCTTTTCCATTCTGATCTTTGCTTTTCTCCTGCTTTTCCTTATTGGAGATATTTTCAATGATTTAAGTGATTTTCTGGACAGCGAACATGCCACAATAAGTGTCACTCTCAAATATTTCATGCTGAAAATGCCCCAGAACATCCGCTTTGTTCTGCCTATATCCATTCTCCTTGCCTGTATGTATACCTTTGCCAACTTCGGGCGCAACAATGAGATCGCCGCCATGCGTTCTTCCGGATTATCCCTTCTCCGGTGCGGTTTTTCCATGTATCTTGTGGGATTTCTTGTGATGCTTCTCACATTCTGGTTCAATGAACAGGTCATCCCCTATACCATGCAGAAAGCAGTCAGTCTCAAGGAAAAAGCGGAAAATCCCTCCTACAACGAAAATGAATATACCATGCTCCAATACAGAAGCGTGGATAAACTGCGGGACTGGCTCTTCCAGAATTTTACTGCCGACGGCGTACATCAGGATGTGGTACTCAAAAAATATATTTATTCCGATTCCGGAGCAAAACTGCTGGATTGGGACATCCGGGCAAAAAGTGCCCGCTATGTAAGAAAAAAAGGGTGGGTCTTTACCAATGCGGTACGCACTCCTTATAATCACAAACTGCGTCTTGCCGGTACGCCGGAAAGATTGGAGGAGATCGTGATACCCTCCAATGAGATCCCGGAACGGCCGCGGGATATCGCCAATGCCGTAAAGCCGCCGGAGGAACTTTCGGCAAAGGTGCTTTTCCATCTGCTTGCGGACAGCAAGACCATGGTGCCTTCCCTGCGGGCAATGTATAAGACCTATTTATATTACCGGCTGGCATTTCCCACCGTGTGTTTCCTCTGTGTGTTCCTTGCCCTGCCCCTTGCGGCAAAAAATGAGAGAAGCGGGATATTCCTTTCCATTGTGGTCGCCGTAGGGATCATTGTAGTATATCAGGTACTTACTGAAGTCTTTATGATCCTGGGCAAAAGCGGGATCGTCCCGTCGGTAGTGGGTGGACTTGCTCCCACAGCGGGCTTTCTGCTTTACAGCTGGTTCGGCATCATCCGGAAAGCCGGATAAAGCGGGAATGAAAAAAGTTTTTGGAATATTTTTTATTCCGGCATTGAAAAATATGCAGATGTGATTTACTATAATATAGAGAGAAATTGCAAAAATCCGCAATTGTTGAAAAACAAACATAAAAACTGGTAATAAAAATAAATAACAAAAATTGGAGGACATGAGCCGTGAACACCAAACTTTTCACTTCTGTTTTCGTACTTGCCGCCGTTTCCGGCAGTATGGTTCTTTTTACAGGATGCCAACCCGAAGGCGAACCTATGCCGCCGGGAGTTTACATCCAGCCTGTTGAAAAAGATCCTGAAAAAGTGGATGTCCCCAAACAGGATGCCGGCAATCCTTCTGCACCTCCCGCAGTTACAGAGCCTGCTTTTGAACCTGCTCCTGCACCGGAAGTAAAGGAAGTTCCTGCAAAGGAAGAAGTTGCCGCTGCAGAAAAGAAAGAAGACAAATCCCTGAAAGATGCTTCTGTAAAGAAAACAGACAAAAAAGCTGAGAAAAAAGCTGAAGAAAATAAAAAGGCGGAAAAGAAAACTGCCCCCCGGAAAGTTGCGGAACGCAAGGAAGTAACAAAGTATGTGGTGAAAAAGAATGATAATCTTTCCCGCATTGCTTATACTTACGGTCTGAAAGTAAGCGAACTGAAAACATACAACAATCTTAAAAAAGATGTGATCTATCCCTCCCAGGTTCTCCTGATCCCTCCCACCGGAATGAAAGTAACTGCCGCCTCCCCTGATCTTGCCAATAACAAAAAAGCAGAGAAAAAAGCCGTAAAAGCCAATCCTCTTCCCGCAGACGGTTTCCATAAGGTAAAAGCAAGAGAGAACTTTACTACCATCGCCCGTTTTTACGGGATCAGAGTAGCGGATATCGTTGCTGCCAATCCCGGAGTAAATTCTGCAAAACTGCGTATCGGTCAGAAACTGAAAATCGTTGCAGGAGCCGGTAAAGAAGCCGAAAAAGAAGTCGTTGCACCTGTGGTCAAACAGGAAGGAGCAAAGAAAGCTGCTCCTGCACCGGCAGTAAAGAAAGACGATGATAAAACTCTTCTTTCTGACGAAGATCTTTTCAAAGACATCAAAAGCCCCGATGAAGTTTCTGAAAAAGCGGAAACTCCTGCTGCCGGAGACAAAACTCCTGCTGCGGAAAAGGCAAAAGAAACAGATATGAACGATCTTCCCGGCGCAGATGAGTCTTCTGAAAAAATTGATAAAGTAGTCAATACTCCTGACGGGAAAACAAAAATCATTCTCGTCAAAGCTACCACACTGGAAAATTTTGCCACCCGTTATGGTGTGAGTGTGGAATCTCTGCGCAAAAGCAACAGCAATCTGCCTGCTTCCGGAGAATTGAAAGCCGGAACAGAGATTACATTCGACTGACAGAGTTTTACTATTGTATTCCTGCGGCATAGGTGAAAAACCAATGCCGCTTTTTTTTGAAATCATTCCTGCTTCAAAAGCAGAAGTACGAAAGAGAAAATATGCAAATTGGAAAAAAAGAAAATGAAATCATTTTACAGAAAAATGATACTTCAACCCCTTCCGCGACTTCTGCTTTTTTCCTTTTTTCCGGGGTTCTCTTTCTTCTTTTTGTGTTATTTTTATCTTTCTTTTTCTATTTCCGGAACTCACGTTTTTCTGAACAGAAAGAAGAGTTGCCTCCGGAATATCTTTTTGCCTATGCCATCAGTGCCGGACAGTTTGAAAAAGTCCCCCATATTTATATAACTCCCCGGTGCGGGATGGGGGAAAAACTTTTTAAAAAAGGTTTTCCGGGTTCGTTCCATATATCCTCCAATCTTTTTTCCGGAGAAAAACTTTTACAGAATCTTCCGGATGATTCATCTCGACAGGAGAAAGAAGTTCTTACAGGAAACCATAAAGAAGATATTCTTTTTGCCGTTCATTCCGGTATGGATTTTTCTTCGGACGCATTTTTTACAGCAGGATATCTTTTCCCCCTGAAAGAAAAACTGGCAAAGGACGGGGTTTTTGTTCTGCTTCTTCCCCAAGTGAAAGCGGATCTTTATCAGAAGATCGTAGACCATACCGCCCCGATCCTCTGTTCCATTTACAAAAATGTGCTCCCTGTGGCCTATCCGCAAATGATCCTTGCCTCGGACAGAGTCCTTATTACCGACCAGGAAAAACTGGAAAAGAATCTTCTTTCTTTCACAGAGAAAGAAAAATCCCCTTTTCCGGCAAGTTTCCTGCAAATCTTTACCCCCCACCTTTCCAAAGGGCGGCTTCTGACCTCTTCAAAGGAAAATCCGGCAAAATCTTTGAGGGAAAAAGAAAGTTTCCCCTGGGAATTGCGGGAAAAATGTTATGATGGATTTTATGGGGATCTGTGGTATCTTTTCCGGTTGTGGAGTGAATTTTTCCATCAATATTTTTACGGGATATGGGGAGGGATCATTCTACTTTACTTTATTTTCCGTTATTTCTGTTCTCCGGGAGAAAAAAGGAAACGGCTTTTTCACTTTTTTGAGGAAAGTTTTTTTCTCATCGGCTTTCCCGCAGCAGTTTTTTCCGCTTCGCCGGGAAAATGGGAAAAGGATGAAATGGTTCTTTTCCTGCTCCTGCCCTTTCTCACCTGTCTCTTTTTCTCCCTTATTTTTTTCCTTGCTGAAAAAGGGGGAATGAATCAGCAGACAGACCTTCGGAAAGGGAAAAAACTTTTCTGTTTTTCACTTCCGGCAGTTTTTGCGCCTTTCCTTGTTCCCTGTATATATCACACCGGCGGAGAAAGAATCTTTTCCTCTCTTCATCCCCGGGGGATGCTGATTTTCATTCTCCTTCTTCTCCTTGCCGGAAGCATTGCTTCTTCGGGGATCTTTTATCAAAAGTTCAAAGCAATGACATTGCGTGAGATCCCGCAGCTGATCCTTGTCCTGCTCCTATCCCTTGCTGCCGTATTTTTTCTTATTGCGGCAGTTTCCTGTAACGGGATTATTCCGGTACTGCCCCCCCTTCTCCTTATGGGAATGATCCAGTTTTCAATGATATACAGAAAATAAATATATGAGGAAATAGTATGAGTCTGGAAATCTGTATTGTCAGACATGGCGAAACCCGATATAATCTTACCGGCACCATTCAGGGGCAGACCGATATCCCCCTGAATGAAACAGGTCTGCTTCAAGCGGACCTGACCGCAATACGCCTTGCGGAGGAAAATTTTACTTTTGCTTATTCCAGTGATCTTTCCAGAGCGATGGTGACCGCAGCAAAAATCGTTCCCCATCTTTCCATCACGACAGATAAAAGACTGCGGGAGTGGCATCTGGGAGAGTGGCAGAATAAGACCCTTGCAGAGATCGAAGAAATCTATGATGGTGGTTTCCGGGCTTTTCTCAATGCCGGCAATAAGACAAAAATTCCCGGCGGAGAGAGCAGTTATGAGGTTCTTGCAAGGGTCAGAGAGTTTCTTGAAACTCTTCCCCTGAAACATCCGGAAGGAAAAATCCTCATCGTCTCCCACGGCGGGGCAATACGAAGAATGTTCCATGTCCTTATGGGGGAACACAATACCTTTGCGGAACTCCCCCGGGTGGACAATACTTCCATAAGCAGGTTCGTTTACCGTTCCGGCCATTGGTGTATGATCTGCTGGAATGATACAAGTCATCTGGCAAAAAACCTTCTTCCGGGAACAAGATATTAAGGAAAAAAAGGTTTTTACCATTTTTTTTGTTTTTTTACTTGCCTTTAAAAAATTATGGATTAATTTAGTATTCATCAAATTTATTAAAATCAGGAGAAAAATATGCGTTTACTGTTTTCCGGCACCTCTCTCTCTCTTATATTGCTTGTTTCTGTTTTTCTTACGGTCTTTTTTCTGCCCGGGGAATCTTTCTGCCAGATCACATTGACAGGTTCAGGGCTCTCCGGAAACCCGAAATTGTGTTTCAGGAATATTGAGGGAAGTGAAAAAGAAGTCAATACAAAAGTATTCAATACCCTCTGGGCATGCGGCTGGTTCGATCTTGTTTCCGGAACAAAAAGTGCCGAATATATTATTGACGGGAAAATGGAAAACGGCAATATCGTTCTTTCGGTAAAAAATGGCGGGGAAGTGGAGATATGCAAAGTAAGAACAAAAGGAACTGCACCCAATGCCATTTATTCGGCAGTTGACCTTATTCTGAATAAATTATTCAATATACAGGGCATCTGCCAGAGCAGGATCGCCTTTTCCGCAGAAACCGGACGGGGGAAAAAGGAGATCTATATGTGCGATATTGACGGAAGTAATATAAAAAAGATCACCTCCAACGGTTCTCTCAATATTGAGGCCTCCTGGCATCCCTCCGGCAAAGCACTGTTGTTCAATCAGTATCTTACAGCCTCCACTCCCCTTGTGGAATATGACATAGTGCGCAACAGAAGCCGGATCCTTTCGGGTATGCGGGGATTGAATTCCGGGAAAGTTTCCCATAATGGGAAGAAAATCGCCCTTGTGGTCACTCTCGGCAATCAAGTGGATCTTTTTGTACGGGACTATGAAGGGGGCAATATCGTCCGCCTTACCAATGACCGCGCCAATGAAGCAAGTCCCTGCTGGTCGCCGGATGATTCCAAAATATGCTTTGTTTCCGATAAGACAGGCAGACCGAAACTGTATATCATTTCCGCAGAGGGCGGGAAAGCAGAGAGACTTAAAGGCACGTCCGGAAGCGAGTGCGTAGCCCCCGCATGGAATAAAAATAATCTTATTGCCTACACGGCAAAACTGGGTTCCTATGTTCTGAAAGTTATGGATTTGAATAAAATTTTCCCCATGACAGGAACAGAAGAAAATTCCGTAAGGCCCTATATTTCGGAAAATCTTTCCATACAGGGGGAAGGCGCGTCCTGGGCTCCGGATAACCGGCATATCGTCCTTGCCGTCAATGGAAAAATCCTTGTGGCAGATACCCGTACAGGGAAAAGCCGGATCCTTGTTCATGGCAAATCCAGTTGTACCGGGGCGGCATGGTCTCCTGTTCTGCGTTAAAAAGAGGCGGAAAAAGAAAATGCACGAAGATATTTTTGAATGGTTTGAAAGTCTGGAATTTTTCGGAGTGAAACTCGGCCTGCACCAGACCCAGGCATACTTTGACGCTTTGGGCAATCCGGAAAAACAACTCTCCTTTATCCACATTGCCGGCAGTAACGGAAAAGGCTCCACAGCCGCTTTTCTGGAAAGCTGCCTGCGTCATGCCGGATTCAAAACGGCATTATATACCTCCCCCCATCTGGCGAAACTCAACGAACGCTTTATCATCAACGGACAGGTGGTAAGTGATGATGTCCTTGCACAAGCTTTCCGGAAAGTAAAGAAAGCAGCCGACTTTCTCCGGGATGAAAAAGGCATGATGGTAACTTACTTTGAAACCACCACCGTTACAGCGGCATTGCTTTTTGCCGAAGCAAAAGTGGATTTTGTCATCTGGGAAACCGGAGTAGGCGGCAGACTGGATTCCACCAATATCATTTCTTCCCCCCTTGCCAGCGTGATCACCACCATCTCTCTGGAACATCAGAACTATCTTGGAGATACTCTTGCAAAAATCGCTTTTGAAAAGGCAGGCATCATCAAGAAAAACTGTCCTGTTTTCATCGGGGCAAGTATCGGAGAAGAAGCAAAAGAAGTCATCCTTGCAAGGGCAGAAGAGTTGGATGCCCCTGCAAAAGTACTGGAAAACATACCGGAAAAAACAGGTGTGGAATTTCATAAAAACATCCCCTGTCAAGTGCTTTCCAACGGGCTGAAAATCTCCCTTGCCGGAGCGCATCAGAGAAGCAATTCCGCCCTTGCGCTCATGGTACTGGAAGAGTTGCAGAAAAAGTATTCTTTCGATATGGAAAAGGCAAAACAGGGATTTATGGAAACCGTATGGCCCGCCCGGTTCCAGTATTTCCCGGAGGAAAGATTATTGCTGGATGGAGCGCATAATCCGGAGTGTGCCATGATCCTTGCAAAGGCTCTGGATGAGTTTTTCCCCGGAGAAAAATTTGATTTCATCTATGGAAATTTCGCAGATAAGGACGCAAAGGAAATGCTGGAAAAACTTGTACCTTATGCCCATAGATTTACCTTTATACCTTTCGGTACATACAGAAAATCTGCCACGGCAGAGGAATTGACCAATCTTGTCCGCCTTCTGGGATTCCGGGGGGAGTGTAAGTCCTCCACTCTGGAAAATATCGTGGAAGAAATGAAAACAAATACGGAAAAATGGAAAGAAGGCAACAAAAAGATCCTCTGCGGTTCGCTGCATCTTTGCGGGGATTTTCTTTTACTGCGCGGCGGCGATCCTTTTGCCGGAAATCTTTCCTGAATCAATCTTATTTTCGACGGAGAATATTTATGGCATTTCTCAAAGATTTTTTTACAAAAAGGCGTTTGTGGAAGCAAATGAAAGATTTGCGGACAAGCGTCAGTTACACTTTAAAAAGTGATGATGATATCCTTTCCATAAAGCAGAAAGAAAATTTACAGGAATTGGAAAAAGAACTCAATGAGGTCAAAAAACTTTCCTCCGATCTGGCAATGGAAGAGGAAAAAATGGAAAAATGGGAGGAGCGTCTTGCTCTGATCATTCCCAGAAGCGGGTTCAAAGTGAGTATGAAAGGCTTTCTGGATGTTCTTCTGGTCGCCTGTATGGTTGCCGGCGGCATCAGGGCATTGTATTTACAGCCTTTCAAGATCCCCACCGGCAGTATGCAGCCTACTTTGTTCGGCATACACTATATTGACCGGGTGAAGGCACAGCCCCATCAGGGAAAAGTGACAAAGTTTTTCCAGGTCCTGCAAAGCAGCAGGGCATATCTGAAAATAGAGGAGGACGGCCGTTTCCAGAGAGAAAGTCTGCAAAAAGAAACAAAATTTTTCTTCTGGGAAAAAAGTTATTTTACCATCGGAGATATCCGCTATTCTTTACCGGGGGATTTCTTCACCAATATCTGGCGTTATATTGAAAAGACCGGCGGGGAATATAAAAAGGGGGAAGTACTCTGCGATGGATATTTATCCAGCGGTGACCATGTATTTGTGGAGCGTTTGAGCATCCATTTCCGGAAATTAAAGAGGGGGGATGTGATCGTTTTCAATACCGTAGGGCTCAAATCCCCCACCCAGCCCCTTGCCGGATATTATTACATCAAACGCCTTGCGGGACTTCCGGGGGATACTTTGAAAATCGTGGATAATATTCTGTTTGTCAAACCTGCCGGAGAGGAGAAATATATTCCCATTTATGAGATCGCTCCGAAATTCCGGAAATTATATACATTCAAAGGCGGTTATCTGGGGCATTGGGCAGATGGGATCCTTGCCGCAGGACAGGAGATCACCGTACCGGAAGATCACTTTTTTGCCCTGGGGGACAATACCTACAACAGTCTGGATGGCAGAAACTGGGGCTTCATCCCCCGCAGAAATATGATCGGACTTGCTGTCACCATTTTCTGGCCTATTTCCCGCAGATGGGGGATCGTGGATACAAAAGAACCGCTGGATGTGGATCCCGGTCATATCCTTGACGCAAGAAAACAGCCTGTGGGAATGAATCTGCAATAGGAAACCGGGAAAGGAAGAAATCTTTTTTTCTTCCGGGTCATCGGGGAAACAAAATAAAAAATATAAGGAGGAAATATTCTGTTGACAATAGATTTCCTCCCGGCTTTTTTTCATCTTTTCCGTTACTGCCCTTGAAAAATGACTTTTTGGCTGTATATTCGCTGCTGAAACAAGTCATATTTTTTTCAAGGAGTTTTTTTCTATGCGCAGTCTTATCATCAACGGCGGCAGCACCATATCCGGCACCGTTACCGTAGGCGGCAATAAAAATGCCGTTCTGCCCATGATCGCCGCCTGTCTTCTCACACCGGAAAAAGTCATTATGCACAATGTCCCGCAGATCAGTGATGTGGATATCATGCTGGAAACTTTGAAACTTCTGGGAGCAGAAGTGGATCGGAACGGAAACGATGTAACGATATGCTGTGCAAAAATCAAACATAACACCATTCCGAAAGATCTTTGTTCCGCATTGCGTACCTCCATTCTTTTTGCCGGACCTCTTGCGGCAAGAACAGGAGGGGCAAAGATCTATCCCCCCGGAGGGGATGTGATAGGCAGAAGACGGCTGGATGCCCACTTTTACGGCTTGCGGAAACTGGGAGTAACGGTCAATAATGAGGGGACGCCCTATGTCTTTGAACAGAAAACAAAATCCATTCACGGAGCGGATCTCTTTCTGGATGAAGCCAGTGTCACCGCCACCGAACATATTATGACCCTTGCCGCCGCCGCAAAAGGCAAAACCATCATCCGCAACGCCGCATCCGAACCCCATATCCGCCAGTTGGGGGAAATGCTTATGGCAATGGGAGCAAAGATCGAAGGCTTGGACTCCAATACCATCACCATTGAGGGGAATCCGGCACTGCACGGAGCGGAAGTAACTGTGGAAAGCGACCATATTGAAGTAGCCTCTTTCCTTGCCCTCGCCGCCGCTACAAAGTGCGGACTTACCATCAAAGGCAATTTCAAAACAAGAGATTACTGGATGACACGCCGTATGTTTGAACGCCTGGGGATCAAATTCAAATTGAATCCCGGCATTATCGAAATACCACCCAGACAGAAAATGAAGATCCTTCCGGATTTCGGCAATGCCATCCCCCAGATCGCCGACGGGCCCTGGCCTCAATTCCCGTCAGATATGATGAGTTGTATGATCGTATGCGCCACCCAGGCAAAAGGAACAGTTCTTTTCTTTGAAAAGATGTTTGAAAGCCGCATTTACTTTGTTGACCGTCTTATTTCCATGGGTGCCAATGCCGTAGTATGCGATCCCCACCGGGTAGTGATAACCGGTCCGGTAAAACTGCGTGCGATCGAAATGTCCTCTCCGGATATCCGTGCAGGAATGGCAATGGTCATTGCCGCCATCTGTGCAAAAGGGAAAAGTGTGATCCATAATGCAGATATCATTTTCCGCGGCTATGAAAATATCTGTGAAAAATTAACATCTATCGGTGTGGATGTCACCTGCGTAACAAGCAAAATCAAGTAATCAGTCCGGCGGGAAGTTTTCCCGCCTTTTTCTTCTCTTGCGGAAACAGTTCTGCAACAAAAAATTCCGTAAAAAATTTTTCTTTCTCTTGAAAAAAGTTTTTCCCCGTGTATTTTATACTATTAAACCGGTTTAATAACACATAAAAGGCTGAAAAATGGCAGTAACGCTCAATGACATAGCACGATTGGCAAATGTGGATAAAAGTACGGTATCCATGACTTTGCGCAATCATCCCAATGCCAGAAATCTCCGCAGGGAAACACGGGAAAAGATCCGGAAAATTGCTGATGAACTTGGCTATTGCAGCAATGAAAATGCCATCTCTCTGCGTACAGGAAATATCAAACTTATTGCCCTTATTGCCGATGATTCCCCCCGGAGCAATACACTATTGTATTTCAACATTCCCGGGATCATCCGGGCAGCTTCCGAAAGAGGTTACGGAGTAAAGATCTTCACAGACCGGGATATAAAGGAAACATTCCATCAGATCAATGCAGACAGGATCTCTCTGGTTTTAAGTTTGAGCGTCAGAGAGGACAAGCGGGAGGAAACTGCTTTATATGCAGAAAAAATGCATCTGGATCTGGTGTACTTTTTTGAACACTCCCACGGAAAATACCCCAGTGTGAATGTGGATAATATCCGGGCGGGGCATGATGCTGTAAAATATCTTGTTTCCAAAGGGCACAGCCGTATCGGATTTGTGGCTACGGGCATGTTTTTCCAGTATCAGCGGGACAGATACGAAGGATTCTGCAAGGGCTTGAAAGAGTGTTCTCTGCCTTTGAAAAAATCCTTTGTCATCAAAGAAAATGAGGATATCACTTCCTGCGTGGAAAAACTTCTCTCTCTCCCGGCGGAAAAAAGACCCACCGCATTGTTTTGCAGTACAGACTCTCTTGCCATGAAAGTACAGCATATTGCTTTGGCAAAGGGTTTGAAACTGCCGGAAGATCTTTCCGTTGTGGGATTCAGTAATTCCAATGTATGCCCCATGGCGGCAGTACCCCTTACCAGTATGGATGAAAATTTTGATGAGAGAGCTTTTCTTGCCATAAAAGTATTGTTTAAGGAGATCGGTAAGGAAAATTATCCGTCAAGCGGGACTTTTATGGTTTCTTCCCGCATCGTGGAACGGGAATCGGTTTATGATCTGAAAAATCATCTCAAATAAATAATAAAAAAGGAGAACAGAATGAAAAAAATGTTTCTTTACGGTGCAGCCGCATTTTTTGCGGTATGCAGTTATTCTCTCCACGCGCTGGATCTTGTAAAAAACGGAAAAGCGGCAAGTTGTATCGTCCTTTCCGGCAATGCGCCCGCGCCTGTGAAATTCGGAGCAAAGGAACTTTCCTTTTATCTCAAAAAGATCACCGGAGCGGATATCAAAACATCTGCACTTTCTTCAAAAGATCTGAACAATATCTATATCGGAACTTTTGCCGATAAAGATCTTGTAAAAAATGCCGGACTTTCCGGAACAAAAATCAAAGAGGACGGCTTTGCCCTTGTGGTAAAAGCAAAAGATCTTTATATTGTGGGGAACAACCCCAGAGGAGCATTGTACGGAGCATACCATATCCTGAAAAAATATGGCGGCATCCGTTTCCTCATCCCCGGGGAGGAGGGGGAATATTATACAGCAAAGAAAGATATTTCCGTTCCGGAACAGAAAAGTATGGAAGAACCTTTCCTGCGGGTGAGAAAAACTGTGGCAAATGAAGTGACCGCGTTCAAATGGCTTCTCCGCAACAATATGCTTGCCCAGACCAATGCCGGCAAATTCATCAATCCCAAAACCGGAAAACGCACAAAAGACGCGGATCTTCTTGATTCTCTTGCAGTCACCGGAGCGGCTTACGGCGGACACATCATGTCCTACCTTATGGCGGAAAGTTCCTGGTCAAAGGAGAAACTTGCAGCTCTTTATGATAAACACCCGGAATATTTTGCCCTGATCGACGGCAAAAGAATAAAAGCTGTCCGGGGTGGATTCAGCCCCAATCCCTGTGTATCCAATCCCGCTCTGCTGGATCTTCTGGCAGAAAGTCTTTATAAACATGCAGGGGGTCAATACGGGGCACAGCATCCCATCATTGTTGGAAATGATGATACCATGATCTGGTGCGAATGTAAAAATTGTACTGTTCTGGATGATCCGGCAAAAGCCGGAACAAAGGGCGCAAGAGCCGACCGTTACTGGTTCATGGTCAATGAAGTGGCAAAAAGAGTATGGAAAAAAGATCCCTCCATCCGTATTGCCGGCTGGGCATATCAGGATTTCTGGTATCCGCCTACCAAAGTGAAAGTGGATCCCCGTATCATGGTGATGATCTCCTACAACAATCAGTGCTGGCGGCACAGCATCATGGATAAAAAATGTTCGGTGAACAAAGAACTTTGCAACATCATGGCGGCATGGAAGAAAACCGGACACCCCTTCATCATCAACCGGGACGAGATCGGTGCTTATGACGGCGGCGGAAGTCCCGGATTCTCCTATCTGCCCTCTGAAAAAGTGCTTTTCAACAACTTCAAACAGTATCCCCTTCTGGGTTTCACCGGAACGAGTTTCTGCGTCAATTCCCCTTTCCCCGCCCAACTGAATTTTTTGAAGAAAACTGCTCCTTTCTACGGGAAAAACTATTTCTGGTACGCCATGTGGCAGATCAATTATCTTTCCTCCATCTCCATGTGGAAAAAAGATTTTGATTTTGAAAAAGAATATGAAATTATCAACTCCCTCTATTACGGCAAAGCATGGAATGGCGGTATGAAAGAATTCCGTCAATTGCTTACCAAATGCTTTATTGAAACTCCCGGCTGTATGGGCTGGGGACTGGGTTCTCCTCTGGGCAGATGTCTGGATCAGACGGGAAGCGAAGAAAAACTGCTTTCCCTTCTGGAAAAAGCCATTGCCGCAGCAAAGACTGATGCAGATAAAAGGGTATTGAAAAATGTTCTCCGGGATAAGGAAATATTCCTTGCCACCTGGGGGAAAGCAAGAAAAGAGTATCTTGCCTCCTTTAAAGAACTTTCCGTTTATAAAAGGACTTCCGCCATTAAGGTTGACGGCGTCCTGGATGAAAAAGACTGGAAAAATGCCGATGCCCTTTCCACATTCACTCCCGGCGGCATGACGAAAAAAGGTACAAAGATCGAGCCTTCTTCCGTGAGAGTCGTCTATGACAATGATACACTCTATATTGCAGTGGAATGTATGGAACCCACACCGGAAAAAATGGTCGCAGGGAAAAAAGTAGCCCATGACGATACCGGCTGGGCTGATGTGGGCAACAGTGTGGAACTCTTTTACAGTTATCCGGATATGGGGGAAAAATATTACCATATCGTGATCAACTCCAATGGCGGGGTACTGGATGCAAAACACGGCCCCGGTTACAGGGATGCGGCATTCCGTACAAAGGCAAAGATCGCTACAAAGATCCTGAAAGACCGCTGGATAGCGGAAGTGGCTGTTCCGGCAAGTGAGATCGGTATGAAATGCTATGACGGAAGTACCTGGAA
Organism: Lentisphaeria bacterium; assembly: GCA_017629515.1. Classification (GTDB taxonomy): domain Bacteria; phylum Verrucomicrobiota; class Lentisphaeria; order Victivallales; family UBA1829; genus RGIG5327. The sequence continues at coordinate 36,273 of JAGBXB010000003.1, forward strand.
ACTCAATGTGGCAAGACAGCGGAAACTTGACACCATTCTTCCCGGCGGGAAAAATTATACCGAAGCGAGTTCCTGTTCCAACGGGTTCTTCCACGGTTCTGCAAACTTTGTCAATATCAAGTTCACTCCTGCAAGAGCGACCGGACTCCGGCAGGGGGCAGATGTTTCCGCATGGAAAAATGCTGACTTCAATAATGCGATCCCCGATAAGAAAAGAAACCGTTATGACCGTTTCGGAACAAAAAAGGGTTGGGTCTTTGCTGATGAAAAAGAACTTGTCCCTGCGGTTTGGAGCGTCTCCGGCAATGTGGAAGGTACTTACAAGGCAGAAAATGCAAACAACTACTTCATTCAGCTGAAAAAAGGCTATGTCACCCAGTATTTTGTCTCCAAAGACAAAGGAAAACTGAAAATCTCTTTCCGCGCAAAGGGCAATGGTTCTTTCCACATCTGGACATGCAGTTATAAAAACAAGCAGGAACGCAATGCCAAAGGGTATTTCCTTATGAAAGAAACCCAGAAAGTCCAGAACTGGAAACTTACTCCCCAGTGGCAGAATTACTCTTTTGAAACCGTCAAGACCGGCGTTGCCACAGAACGGGTGGCGATCCGCTTTACCGTAAACAAAAACAGTACTCTGGATCTGGATGATGTATATATTACCCCCATTCCCGAATGAAAGTAAAGCAAACACGGTAAAAATATTACAGAAAAAAAGGGATTATTGTGGAAAATTGAAAAAGAGGTGTTATATTACCCGTAAGCAGAGGAAAAATGGTGGTAAAATATCATAGAGCAACGATTTGAAAATGAACATGTTTTCCGTTTTTTTTGCAAGTTCCGCAGGGGCGCAGGAATAAACAGGGTTTATTCCCGGGGATTATACAAGTCCCGGAGGGACGATAAGAACTCAGCCCCGGGTTTTAACCCGGGGGGTATGACACAACAAAAGGAATAAGCCCTGTAGGGGCGCAGGAAAAAGAATATGGGAAGTATTTATCCCCATCAAATATTTTTAACAAAAATCCATTGGAAAAGGATATTGTAGTAGAATATATACGGAATCGGTGAGAAGTCCCTCTTGTTTTTGAAAAAATATGGTGTAGAGTATGATAAGAAATATCTGTTACGGGATTGATTTTCCTGCGTCCTTTCAGGACTTGTCTCGTGAGAGAACCGGAAACCCCGGGTTGAAACCCGGGGCTGGGTTCCTGGCGTCCCTACGGGACTGGATTCAGACAAAGACCGGAGATGGAGTTCGGGACTGGAATGGTTTATCCGGTTCTTTGCGTCGCATAATATACATTATGTGAAGTAAAAAAGAAAGATTTTGAGCTTGAAATAAAATTTTTGAAAAATAAAAGAACAACAAATAAAATAAAATAAAAACGAACACAAAGGAGGTAACATAATGTATATTATGCGACGTAAAGAATTCACATTGATCGAACTTCTGGTCGTTATCGCTATCATCGCCATTCTGGCAGGGATGATGCTCCCTGCACTTGCCAAAGCAAGGGAAATGGCAAAAACGATCCAGTGTGCCAACAATCTGAAACAGTTGGGTCTGTGTCTCTTTTCCTATGCCACAGACAACAAGGAATGGAGTGTGAACTATGAAGTACCGTTCCGGTATCAGAAAGATGGTACAGATTTAAGGGTTTTTACAAATATCTGGCCGTATTTCCTTGCCAAACCTCCCAAAGGCGGCGGAGCGGCTGCCTATCTGGGTTATATTCCCCAGGTCCCCGGTACAGCACAATGGAGCACCAAATCCATTGTCTGGTGTCCTTCTGCTCCGGATGGCACCCATGACGATTATAAAAATGCCTCAACTACTTATATGCCCATACAGAACAATGCTTATGTAAAAGGGATCATTGCCTGCCCCACCGGCTTTTTCCGGGTAGGTACTCCTAAAATGCCCACCCAGCTTGCATGGTTCGGCGATTCTCTGGATTACGGCAACAACCGTAACTTCATCCCCCGCCATCCCAGGGACAGGGCTCTCAACTTCCTTTTTGCTGACGGGCATGTTCAACTTGTCCAGAGACGGGATATCAATGTGATTTATCACGCGTCCTATGTGGCAAACGAAAAGGCTTTGAGATGGAGTGCCCTTGCTTTCAAGTACGAGTATTCCGGGACAAAGCAGCAGTGGCCTTTCAGCGGCAACCCGAAAAATTAAAATCAACATAAAATAACATAAAAAAGGAAAAAAGATGAAAAAAAGTATTTCTTTTGTCGCAGCGGCTCTTTTCGCTGTGAGTATCGTTCCTGCATTTGCCGCAGTGGATGCAAAAAAAATCGCCCTTGTGAAAGCAGGCAAAATCGCAGAAGCAAAGGCTTCCTGGTGGGGTTTTGACAAAAAAGATTCCACAAAAGCCCTGCAAAGTGCACTGAATTCCGGCGCAAAAACGATCATTGTGGAAAACATGAAAAGCGACTGGATCGTGGACAGTATCAAAGTACCCTCCAATGTGCATATCATCTTTGAAGACGGTGTAGTCGTCCGGGCGAAAAAAGGCGGCTTCAAAGGCGTATATGATGCTTTGTTCGATATTGATACAAAGAAAAATGTGCGTCTTACCGGAAAAGGAAAAGTCCTTTTCATCATGAACAAGAAAGATTATCAGGATCCCAAACAGTATAAGCCTGCAGAATGGCGTCATACGGTCAATATCTGGAACAGTGACGGCGTCACTGTGGAAAATTTCACCATGCGGGACAGCGGCGGTGACGGCGTTTATGTAGGAAGCAAAGATTGTAAAAATGTTGTCCTCAAAAACCTCGACTGCTATAATCACCACCGTCAGGGCATCAGTATCACAGGGGTGAAAAACCTTTATGTGAAGAACTGCAAATTCAATGATACCATCGGCACCATGCCCCAGTGCGGACTTGACCTTGAACCCAACCACAAAGACGGTGTGGGCTTGCAGAATGTGGTATTTGAAGACTGCGAATTTGCCAACAACAAACTTACCGGTATCTATTTTTCCAACAATTCCCATCTCCCCATCACTGCCACATTCCGCAACTGCGTGATCCGGGACAATAAACAGGGCGGAGTCATTCTTGGGTACACCGGAAAAGGCAATACTCTGGAAGCCGGAAAGATCGAATTCATCTCCTGCCGTATCGAAAACAACCTTTACGGTTCTTTTGCCATGCGGGAACACACTCTCAAAAATGTGAAAGTCATCCTGAAAGATTGCGTGATCGACAACAGGAAATCCCCTTATGCCGCAGTAAGCCTTGCCAGTGATTCCGAAAAGGATATCTACGGGCTGGAAATCAGCAATTTAACAATCATCGACGATAAAAAAACTGATCCCATCATCTTTTTGAGCAAATACGGCAATGCCATTATCGATCCCATCATAAAAAATGTTATCGTAAAGGATTCCAAAGGCGTTGTGACCAAATTTGATTGCGAAAAATTCATCAAAAAGAGCGCTCCCGATCCCGTGGTGAAAGCCTTCAAGGTAAAGCCGCCGGTACTTAAAACACTTACTCCCGCATTTACCAAAGGAGCAAATATCCTCAATACCGTGCGTTTCCGTGAGACCACCGAATTCCTCGTCTATGCGAAAAAGGGAACGAAAACCACCATCAACTTTACCTACAAGGCTGTTCACAAGTTCAATAAGAAACCTGTGAAGATCACCATGTATTCCCCCCTTATCCCGCCCCGTACGGATGTCATTGAAGTTCCTTACGAAGAAACAAAAAAATATGTCCTCGAAGCAAAGGAAAGCGGTATCCACCGCTTTGTCATCGACGCCAAAAACCAGACCATCATTGCTACGGCAACCAACAGCCCCGGTCAGGCATTTTCCTGCGACAGCAAGTTCTATATCCTCGGCTGTAACGGTACTCTCTATTTTGCCGTCCCCAAAGGAGTGGAAAAAGTTCAGGTGGAAGCCAGCGGCGTGACACGGGAGGAATCCGATGCCGCCATTATCGACCCCGATGGAAAAGTCATGGCAGAAGTAAAACGGCTTCAAAACAGCAAACTTATGACCGTCAAACGGAAAAATCCGGATAAATTTGAGATCTGGGGCGTCAGATTCAATGCCTCCAAACTCTTCCTGCGTCTGGGTGCCCCCATTCCCCAGGTATTTGCCACTCACCCCGCCTATCTGCTTGTAAACAAAGGCGAGGAGGGAAAATACAATTACAGCAAGATCCTTCCCAAACGCCCCATCGTGCGTAACGGTGACTTCCGCCTTGTAAGCAAACCCCGGAAAGATTATCTCATTACTTCCGAATTTTTCCCCACCGACTGGGCGGGACGCAATGCCGCTCTGGTCACAACGGAGGATCACCGCAATCATATTGATTTCACCACATTATTGTGGCACTATCTGCAGCTTCCCGCTGCCGGAGGAAAAGTAAAATGTACTCTTACCATGTCCGGCACAGGCCCTGTGACAGCCTATTTCAGCACCAGTACCGGTAAAGGCTCCCACAAACGCCGCCCCCCCACCTACGGCCCTTACCAGGTGACAAAGGAACCGAAAGAATACAGTTTCATTGCTGAATTCAAACCCAGGGAAAGAGGCTACCTTTACATCTATGCCGGAACAAAGGCAAAAGTCAGATTAAGTGATGTAAAAATGGAACTTATTGAAGAATAAGTTATTCCGGAAAGGGGCTGTTGCAAAACAGCCTCTTTTTTTGTCCTGAAAGAGGATAAATAATAAAAAAAGTACGATGGATTTTTTCATTGTGTCTGCTCAAAAGATGAAAAAAGTTTGGTAAATATTCAAATAAATCAGAGTTTCTCAAATATATCTTTTGAGGAATATGCCCTGTAAGGGGGCAAACTGCTCTGAAAGAGTGGCAGATGGGACTGCATTTCTCCTTCTGCCGCTCTTTCAGAGCTTGCTTTTTTGTTTTGTACTCCTACCCGGGGGTACGGTCCCTTACAGGTCCCTACCCACCGGGCTATGTTCCTGCGGGGCTTTCAGCCCCTTATGCCCTTTCAGGGCTGGTTTTTGTAATC
>JAGBXB010000115.1 GCA_017629515.1 Lentisphaeria bacterium
GCGTCAGATTTAATTTAGCATACTTTTGCGTTTTGTCAAATACTTTTTTGAAAATTTTTCAAAATTTCTTTTTTTTCAGCACTGTCACCACTTCAACCGGAATCTTCCGGCGATCAGCGGCAACGGATATTTAATTTAGCATCATTTTTCACTTTGTCAAATGTTTTTTTCAAAAAATTTTGAGTTTTTTTATTTCACTCACTCTTTTTTGAGCTCACAGTCGCTTTATGAAAAACAACATGGCTTTTAATATACACGCCTTTTCACTTTTGTCAAGCATAATTTAATAAAAAATCTCTTTTTTTTATCCCAACAGACAAAAACAGAAGATGAATTATAGGAGAAAGAAGCTTATTTTACTGCATTTTCCGAAGTGTACCAATAACGCACACTTTCCACTTCCGGCTTTTCCCCGGAATTGTCCCCAGAAGTCTTTTTACCAGTAACCGCGACAGGTGCAACCTCCTTCACTCTGTTTACTGCTGCCTCTTCCACAGCAGTAAAAGAGTTCACCTCCTGAATCCGGAACTGTTCCGATTCCATTTCCTCCGGCCCATTTCCATTCGACCGGACAACAAGCAATGCAATAAGTAATATTACAATGATGCACATCAATACAACAAGTATGATTTTTTCTTTTTTCCGGCTGTTATCCGCAGCTTTATTCAATATAACAGTGCTTTTCAAATAGGGCAGAACAAATTTTTCCACCTGCTGCATCTTCCCGGTAAATGTAGTGATCAAACCGGTAAGTTTCCCGCCCTGTCCCACGATCCGAACCTGTTTCTTTCTTTCCGACTCTTTTTTCTTCACAGAAGAGGATTCATTTTCTCCTGCAAAAATCATCTTGGGAAGTATCGTCGATGAATTACTGGCCGATCCACTCATTTTTATTCCGGGCAACTCGATTTCATCCTCTTCCACAGCCGGAGGAGGCAGATCGGCAAGAGTATGAGAAAATGCACCATTTCCATTTCCGGATGCGTTATCCGGTAAATGGGGAGCTAAAGCAGGATAATGCGTATTTTTGCGTTCCGGTTCTTTAATACTTTTTTCATTATTCAAACCCAACGGCGGCAATAAGGAAAGCGCCTGTACGGAAGCGGGGTTTTCCAGATAAGCGATACACTCTTTCACCCGTTTTTCCAATACTGCCGCAGAAGAAGGCCGTTTATTGGGATCTTTCTGCATCATATCATTTATAAGAGCAAGAAAATGTCTGGACAAATCACTTCTGTACCGCACAAGAGGAACGGGTTCCTCCCGCAGCACTTTCAACATGATCTCAAAAGGAGTTCCTCCGCCGAAAGGAACGTGACCACTGGCGGCATGATACAAAGTAGCCCCGAGACAATAAATATCAGAACGGGTATCCACATTATGCGCACATTCACACTGCTCCGGAGAAGCATAACTGGGAGTACCGATGGAAGTCTGCTCCACTGTAAGAGTGATCTCCCCTTCCATACTGCCGCTTTCCGCTTTTGCCACCCCCAGATCCATAAGTTTGAGCGTGCCGTTTTTACAGAACATGATATTGGATGGCTTAATATCTCTATGTACGACTTTTTCCTTTTCCAATACAGAAAGAGCAGATGTCATGGAAAGAGCCATATCCAGAAGATCCCGTTCAGAAAGAAGACGATCCCGGGATGTTTCCAAGAGACTTTTTCCATCCAGGAACTCCATGGCGATAAAAAGATAACCGGTTTTCTGATCGCTGCCCACATCAAACACGGAAACGATATTGGGGTGTTTGATCCTGTGTGTGATCTTTGCTTCACGAATAAACCGCTTGATGAAACGGGGATTGCTGTCATACAGCGAAGGACGCATAAGTTTCAAAGCACAAAGCTGCTTCAAAAGGAGATGCTCTGCAAGATAGACTTCCGCCATCCCGCCTTTACCGAGGATCTTTATGATCTTGTATTTATCGAAAAACGCCCCGTCTTCAAAAATCCGTTTTTCCTCCCCGGCCCCGGTTTCTTCTTCATCGAAAATCCCGGAAGAATCTTCAGCCATAAGGGATTCTGTTTCGGGAAGAAAAGAGGCTTCACACCGGGGACAACTTATATTACTCCCATCAAGCATTTCCAGCGGAACCGCCAGTTTACTGCGGCAGGAGGGACAGAACATCATGGCTGCAAAATCATTGCTGACAGCCTCTTTCATACATTTTGGACACCTGATCCGTTGGGGAATACCCCCTGCATTCTGAAAATGAAAGCGGTTTTGACAGTAAGGACAATCCAGTATCATGCTGCTCATATTCAGAGATTCCTTCAAGTATGCAGTTGCCTGATTCTGGCGATTTCTGCAAGAAGCTCCTGATAGGACGCAGGACGGCTTTCCACATCTTTCTGCATCATCCATCGGATAAGTTCAATGGTATCTCCACTGCAATAGGGAGCAAGTACTCTTGCAGGGGGAGGAGAATTTTGTACTGTACTTTCGTAAATCTTCCGGTTCGTATCGCCGCTGAACGGGGATTTTCCGGTAAAAAGAAAACATGCCGTCGCACCCAGCGCAAAAATATCGGAACGGAAATCCGCATGTTTGAAGTCACAGAACTGTTCCGGACTCATAAATCCGGGCGTCCCCAGTCCAGCCATCTCCATGGTGATCTCCGTATGACTGTCCTCATCCATACTTTTGGAAAGTCCGAAATCCAGGATCCGGATGTGCCCACGGCTGTCCAGCATGATATTATCCGGCTTTATATCCCGGTGGGTAATGGAAAATTTGTCCCAGGCATAAGCAAGAGCGACAGCGGCTTCCTGTATAAGCAAAAGTACAGTTTTTTCATCAAAATTGAACTCACTTTGCAAATCGGCAAGATTTTTGCCGTCCACATATTCCAGAACGATGAAACTGCCGTCCTGATCGCTCCAGGAATCAACAAGTTTCACGATGCGGGGTTCCTGAATATTTTTCAGGAGTTCCGCTTCCCGTAAAAAACGCCGCAGCATGTGGGGGGAAGAAGTATCCCGCAGCAGTTTCAAAACATAACGCATACCGGCATTTTCCAAAGGATGGCAGAGAAAAACATCCCCGCATCCCCCTGCCCCCAAACGGTTGAGCAAACGGTATTTTTCACCGACAATTGCTCCCACATCCAAAGTGTTGCGGATATTTTTCAGGAAACCGCATTGAGGACATTTACGGCTGTTCCCGGAAGCCTCCGGAAGCATTTTTGCATTGCAAAGAGGACATAAAGACAGATCCCTTTGCGGGCCATCCCCTCTCATAACGATTGTTTTATTGCATTCAGCCATATTGTATATTCCGTCCCTGAAATTTCCAGATGTGTCTGAGTCTGCACTTTCAGTAAAAGCACATCATTTCTGCAATAGTAACATTGCACTGTTGTAATAAAATACAACATAAAACAGTAATTTCAAGTTAAAATGCAGAAAATCGGTTATTTTACTTGATTTTCAGGAATATAAAGCTGTTTTCTGCACGGTTTTGTGATTGGAAAAGAGTTGAGAAGGATAAAATAGAAGCTATTTTCCAAAAATACTTTTTTATCCCGGAAAAAGATTTTTCATTCTTGATTTGCAATTATGGAATAAAGGCATATATTAATAGGATACAGGATACGGGGCATAGCGCAGTTGGTAGCGCGCTTGCTTTGGGAGCAAGAAGTCGCGGGTTCGAATCCCGCTGCCCCGACCATTTTTTTTGTTCTCTACAATCCAGTCCTTTATGGCTGGATTTTTTTGTGTCTTGATTTTACCCAATGAATGACAGGCACTTATAGCGTAAACTCTTCCAAGCAGAGAACAAATAGAGAACGGCAAATTCTCTGAAAATGCGTGTGTTTTGCATAGATTCTCTCAAAATTCTCTGTTTATAAAAGTCGGCGGTCTTTTATGTCCATTTATTTTGTAAGCCGTTAGAGAGTAAGATTTTACAGAAACACACACAGAAATAGTGGAGAATTCTCTATTTTTCTCTATCCGTATTTTGCCGACTTTTACTTTAGAGACCAAAAGTCTTTTCCTTTTTTATTCTCTAAAATAGTCATTACTCACTGATAGTAAACAAGGTCATTCAGGACTTTTCTTCCGAAATAAATAGAAATACCCCACCATAATATGCCCTTCGGAAAATTCTCCAAAATGGTTCGCCTTGTTGTCCGAGAAATGACCGGTATCCTTGCGTTGGATCTTGTGAGGAAACGCTTGGTAACAAATCTGCTTGTGCTGAATATTGCCTATGATGTGGAGACTCTGACTTGGGAGCAATTATTGATATTTCCGGCAAAGTAAAAAAACTCTGTCACAGACAGAATAATTATTGCGGCAAAAGTTTGTAAAATAAACCCCGTCAGGACTTCATTTCATTACGCCGGAAAAGCAGTTTCACTTTAATATGAAACATCAGTCCGGCTCATAGAATCACAGTTCCCGGATAAAAAAACTTAATCTTTATTTCCGGGAATGGCATTAAGTTTATTGCAGACGATGTGACTGGCTTTCTGCAAGGTAAGAAGTTCTTCTTCTGTGCAACTGTCAAAATGTTTGCATAAATACATATTCAGACGGTTGTCGATTTCTGCGATCTCTTTTCTGGCAGAGTCGGAAAGGGAAATGATCACATTGCGCCGGTCTTTGGGGTCTTCTATCCTTTCAAGGATCTTTTTCTGCACAAGTTTATTGACAAAAAGAGATGCCCCGGCAGATGTAAGAGCCGTTATTTCCATGATTTTGGAAAGATTGCAAGGCAGCGCAAAGCGGATCATCATCAAATGGGTGTATTGCTGTTGGGGGATGGTGATGATTCCCGCGGAACGTTTCCTGTCTTCGCAAAGGAATTTATGCCGGTAGACTTCCAGAAGCCGGCACATCTTTTTGAATACTTCCACAGGAGCCTGTTCCTGAATATTGAAAACAGGATTTGCAGTATTTGCTTTTTTATTCATTTTTCACATCTCCCATTCTTATCCCGATCCCTCCGGCAAGCAGGAGGGATCAGGAACAGAATAAGTGTTATTTAAGTTCCTTGTACTCGTCGTTGATGATGTTTCCAACGCGGTCAAGTCTTTCATTGCGGGGTTCTCTGTCTTCATCCATACCGTACTGACCGAAGAACATATTTCCCACGCGGCTGGTCATGCCTTTATTTACGCCTTTGATCATCTCTTTCACATCCTTACGCAGATTTTCAGAGATCTTTGTATCGGCTGCAACAGGTTCAATGCGGGCGATAAGCACCAGCTGGGACTGTTTGATGGATTCAGATTCGGTAGAGAAAAGTCTGCCGACAACGCTCAAATCTTTCAGGAAAGGCAAGCCGGTTGTGCCCCGGACAGATTCAGATTTTCTCAAACCGCCGATAACAAACTCTTTCGCATTGTTTCCGATCTGAACTGTTGTAGCAGTTTCAGAGTTGCTTGTACGGGCAGAACCGTCAGAGTTCCAGCCCAGAAGAGAGATACTGGAAAGATTGAAACGGATCTTGGCGGCTTTGCCGGTAACGATGGGCATAACGCTCAATTCAAATTTGAAACCGTCTTTCACCATGGGGTACTGAAGTCCGCCGTGGATGATCCCGGGGGCGGAGTTGTAACTGCTCCATGTGGCATTGTGGTAGGTACCGGTGGTCATGGAGCCATCAGCATTCACAGTACCGGAAAGGAACTGGGAAAGGGGACTTCCGGGCTGACCGATTCCCTGCTGGGCAAGGATCGTATTCACCTGTGCATCGGCAGCAGCTTTTGCAGCGGTCACAGCATTTTCAGGAGACATTTTTCCGGCGGCAACTGCCTGCAGATTCTGGGTGAGAACCGTCTGATAAATGGTATTATAGGCTTTATCATAAGCAGTACTGTAAGCCTTTGCGGAAGCATCCTTATAGGTATTGGTGGTTGTCTGGGTACCCATCATGCGCATAGTGTAGCCGGCAGGAGTGAAATAGTAGTAATACTTTTCAGAAGAATCCAGACCGGAGTAGAACTTATTGAGGATCTCGCCGGGCATGATCTTGGTAACGGCTTCACGCTGGATGGTATCCGGATTTACTTCGGTATAGGCAAATTCTGTTGTGCCTTCGGCAATGGTTTTTGCTCCGGCAATGTAACTGGTACGGTCATAGAAGAAACCGCTGTTCACCTGAATGCTGGAGGGTTTTCTGTTCTGGGCAACGATCACACCCTGTGCAAGGCATTTGGCTTTGCCGATGGAGGTGAGGAAGTCCAGATAACGGGTGTTCCATTTGGGATTGAAGTTCCAGAAATAGGTATCGTTGCTGCCGGTGGGTTGGATGCCGGAAGTGAAGAAAGATCCCCAGTTGCGGCGGGCAATGGTTCCGGTGGAGAAAAGATCCACACCGTCATTGTTTTTCCAGCTCTGGAAGTCCACACCGATCCTGTCATCGTTTTCCGCATAGATCTCGATGACCCGGTAGGAGACTTTCACTTCCGGAATGGGTCTGTCATATTTGCGGAGCATGGCAAGCATTTCCTGCCAGTTCCATTTGGGAGCTTTCACAATGAGAGCATTGAGTTCCGCATCCACCATGATGGTTCCGGGTCTCACAGCAAACTGATTGTCAGAGAAAGAAGAACCGACTTTTTCCAGCATGGACTTCAAATTGAAGGCTCTGCTGATACGGGGGAAATAGATGTGGGTATCGGCTTCAGGCAGGAAAGAAAGATTGGGTCTGTCCAGAGCCTGAACGATTTTGTCAATGCCTTTGCCCTCTTCAGAATCACGGAAACGGTAGGCTTCTGCGGCAACAAGGACGATACCTGTTCCATCTGCATATTTTACAGCAGTAGCCTGTGCAGGACTGCTGGCAACACTGCGGGCTCCCACTGCCGCTTCCAGATAACTGCGGACAGCATAGGGATCAGCATATTTGAGCACATAGGGTTTGGTGATCACATAGGGATCGGTATTATCCCGGATGACTTTCACTTCCTTTGTACCTTCTTTTACATCGATCTTCAACTGTGCCTGAACGTTGGTGGGGGCATAGCCGCCGGAAACTTTGCTGTTGAGGTTTCTGGGGGTTCCGGCAATGGCATTGGGTGTGATAGTGACATTTGCAGGAACAGGATTCATGCTGCCCGCAGAGGGGACAAACATGGGCTGGGCAGGGACAGTCTGGCTGTTACAGCCGGCAAGAAGAACTGCTGCCGTGGAAAGAGCAATATATTTGCAAATAACAGTTTTCATGATCATTTATTTCCTTCTTTTTCGGACTTGAAAGGATTTTCAATACGGCGTTTGATCCCGGTGCTTTCGCTGACAGGTTTCAAACCGGAAGAATCAGGATGCACAAGTTCCGCTTCTGCTGTAACGATGATATAGGTGCGTTCCTTGATGGTGGTCACGGTACTGAAAAGATATTTGAGAACGGGAATACGGCAGAGAACGGGAAGTCCGATAGTCTGTTCCACATCGTTTTCTTTTTCATACACAGCAAGAACTTTTTCCAGCCCGAAACCGAGAGTGGCAGAACCGGTGAATACTGTGGAATTGCTCAATTCTGTTCCGGTATTGCCCCGTTCCACAACGCCTTTGAAGTTGAGGGAGTAATCAAAGATCACCCCGCCATTGTTTTTCAGGCTGTTGGGGCGGGAATAAAATTCAGGATTGGAGGGGATGAAGCCATCTTTATCTTCATCTTTTTTGCCGATCTCAAAACACACAAAAGGATTGAGGAATTTTGCTTCCAGTTCCGGAGGATTACCGGATTTGCTGCCGTCGGCATTTTCAATGTAACTTTTCCCGATAAGAGATCTGCCCAGCGTATTTTTGGAAATGTTCTGATATTCAGGGGTCATGCTTACACGGTAAAGGGTCTGTGCGGAAGAGGGATTCTTCAACTGTTTCTGAAGAAGAGCTATATAGTCATCTTCGGAGGCAACAGGAGTATTGAGCATGGTCAGACTTGCGTGAGCAGTGATGCTGGCGTTGCCGGACTGCTGGAGACAGCGGACAAAACTCAAATCAAAGGAGGGGGCAGAGAAAAAGCCGCCCATACCCCAGGTGTTCACTCCGGCAAAATTCACAAGGGAACTTGCGCCGCTCAAAACTTCATTGATGGCAAGTTTACCGGCATTGTAACCTACATTGAGCAGATTTACCCCGGGACCATTCTTCCATGCAAGATAATCCAGACCCCAGTCTTTCAGGTCACTGTCTCTCAATTCATAATAGTTGAGGCGGATGGAGACCTGGGGAAGAGGACGGTCAAGTTTGGTAAGGTAGGAAAGAGTATTTTCCGCCGCCTTTTTCTGATCACGCCAGAAAATGGTGTTGGTATCGGTATTCACATAGGCTCTGCCAGCTCCGGAAGAGAGGACATTGTCTATAATGGAAGAAAACTGGGTGGCGGCACGGTAGGAGGGAGCATAGGCGACCCGCATAAGCCCGGTACCGGAGATGGCGTTTTTGCCGTTTGTTTTGCCTTTACGGTCAAGAGCGGCAACGATGGCATCCACATAGGGGATGAATTCTTTGCCGGTGGAAACAAGGATCGCCTGACGTTTGGTTCCGTCGGTGATGATGCTTACATTGGAGTTGACGTGGTACCTTGCCACTGCGGAACGGACAAAGGGAAGGATGTCCTGGGCAGAGGCCTGGGCAAGAACGTACACTTTGCTTTCAAAATTTACTCTTGCATCATCTTGAAGCAGACGGATGGTACGGATACTTTTACTATCCGTCCCTGCATTGGATTTTTCTGCACCTTCAAGGGAAAAGAGGCAGAAAGCACTGACAAAAAGAATTGCCAGAGATGTGCTTACACATTTGAATTTCATTATTCCTCCTGGAATTTACTGCAAAAAATCCTTTCCTGTTCCGGGGAACGTTCCTGCGGGTAAGTTTATCAGGAAAGAAAAATATGCAGAGATGTTTATATTTGATTATTTAAGTTTCAGAAAAAGTTGAAACCGATAATGTAGGGCTTGCCGTCCAGATGGCCGGTAATTACCCGGAAAAGCATTTCGCTGAAATATTCCTCCTTTTCATCCCGGCTGATCCTGCTGAAGCGTATTGCCCAGATATGGGGTGTCACTGCGGTCATTTCCAGCGCAGTTACATAACGGAAGGAGACCGGTTCTCCCATGGATGAAATAACTGCTTTCCTTGTGACATCAAATTTTTTATGATCAAATTCTTTCCGCAGCTGGGCGGGAAGAAGATTTACAAAAGTATGCCTGTCATTCTGTAAGAAGGCTTTCAAAAGTTTTCTGCTGTGGAGATACCCTTCCATCAGTTGGGTTTTCCGGGTATTTTTTTCTCCTTTTGCTACTTCCGGCATCTTCTCCATATTTTTACAGAGGATCTGAAGTGTGCTTTCCAGTTGTTCCGGTGCGGTATGACTTTCCTTTACAACAGTACAGGAGGAAAGAAGAGCCGTACCCGCCAATAAAGAAAGTACCGCAAAAAATTTGTTCATCACAGTCATTTTCATCATGTTTTATCCTTATTTATCTTTATGGCAAAATATCTTTTTGTGAAATTATCTTTCACATAAAGATAATAATATAGCATTATTTCTTTTTTTTACAAGTTGAAAATAGAAAAAAAATTTTGTCTGAACTCAAAAAAGACAGAAAAAAAACGCCGGGAACTTGAGAAAACTCCCGACAGGTGCAGGATAAAATATGTATTCCGCTTCTTAACCAAACTCTTCCAGTAAAAATGTCACCGCTTCCAGAAGATTGTTTTTAACGGGAAATCTCCCCTCCTGCAATACTTTCTCTTCATCTGTTCTGCCATGTCCGGTAAGGACGAAACAGCATTTTGCACATTTTGCATTTTCCCCGGCCTGCATATCCGTAAAACGGTCGCCAATCATAAAGGAGGAGGAAAGATCTATATCCCATTGCTTTGCCGCTTTGAGAAGCATTCCCGCAGCGGGTTTACGGTTTTCACAGTAAATGGAATATTCTGCAACGACCCCTTTTCTGTGATGGGGGCAGTAATAAAAAGCATCCGGAGCGTGCCCCCCTTCCTCCCGTAAAAGTTCACAGAGGCGTTTTTCCACAGCATACACTTCTTCCATCGTGTACCAGTTCATTGCCACCCCGCCCTGATTGGAAACAACGATGGCAAGAAAACCCGCCTCATGGATCTTTTTTACTGCTTCCGCCGCACCGGGAGTCAGCCGGACTTTTTCCGGCTCAAAAAGCACTCCGGTAACGGGATCACCCTCTTCATTGATGACCCCGTCCCGGTCAAGGAAAAATGCTTTTTTCATTTTGCAGGAGTTGTTTCCTGTATCACATCAACAGTCACATCATCCACAACGGCATCCAATGCACTGATCCCCAGAGCCACCCATTCATTGGCGGCAATCGTGTAAGTACCGGTAACGGTCTGGGGCTTTTCGGTAAGGACAACAACTTTATTCAGGCTGTGGGGCAGGAATTTTCTTGTGTAACCGTGTTTTTCTTTGGGGTTGGGCGTATCGGAGTAGCGGAAAAAGGAGACAGAAAGTTTGCCTTTTCCGGATACAGTGAAGGAGTACCGGATCTTACGCGGTTTGCTGCTCTGCCATACTTTGGAGGCAGTAAGATACTGGTGGATACCGCCATTGATTTTTGCCTGATTGCCCTTTTCCCCTTTGATGATCGTACTCGCCTTGGAAAAATTCCAGTATTTTGCTTTGGAAGTTTTTGCATCGATCATTTCAAAAGAACTGTTGAGAACCTGATTGACAGGGGCTTTTACCGCCTGGGCGGAAAGTGTGGCTACTGCGAAAAATACTGCAGCAAAAATTGCGATTTTTTTCATTTTATATTCCTTTCTTTGAAAAAATTATTTTACGATCCTTACAGAAAGATCATCAATAAAGGCATTTCCTGCGGCAAAATCAAATGCCACCCATTCATTGGGAGCAATGATATATTCGCCGTGGAAGATCTGCATTTTATCTGTGAGATTGAATGTACCACCCTTGCCATGTTGCGGGAAATGGGTACGGGTGTAACCGTTTTTTGCCTTGGGGTCGGTCTTATCGGAGTAACGGAAGAAGTTGACATAAAGTTTTCCTTTCCCTTTGGCGCGGAAAGTATAGGCTATTTTTCTGGCATACTTTTTCTGTCCGATATCTCCGGAAGCCATAAGTTGATAGGCATCTCCGGGGGCAAGTTTCAGTGCATAGGACCCGTTCTCTTTCACAAGGGAGGCATTTTTACCGCGGAGCGTCCAGTATTTTACTTTCTTTGTTTTTGCGTCGATCTCATCGAAAGAACCGTTTTTGATATGAGGATCGCCGATCTCCATGGGGCGGAAAGCGGAAATATTGTGATATAAGATCCCGTCAAGGGAGAAACTTCCTGCCATATATTCATCAGGAAGCAGGGAATCCTTCACTCTTCTGTTTCTGGCGAAATTGACTTTCCATATATCACCTCTTTCCGGTCTTTTCAGCCGGGAAACAGGAATTTTGAGCTCTATGACATAACGGTCGGAATGGATCTTTGTTTTTACTTCCACAGGAAGATCATATCCCGCCTTTGCTCCGGGGCCCAGTTCATCATAAACGGCACCTTTGGGGTTGACAGCAATATGGTAATAGGAATTTGCTGCAGTGGGAGGATAGAGGAAGATCTCAATACCGTCATCTTTCCATACATCATGATCTTTGCTGCCGTTCATGACCATTTTTGCCGTTTCGGGTTCTTTTGCTTCGATAAGGAAATAGAGATTGTCTTTATCGGAAAGGATCCCGAAAGAAGTCTTCAATGCGTCGGGAAGAGCCAGTTTCTTTTCTGTGAAAGGCTGTTTCAACCCTTTGGTAAGATAGAATGCGCCCACCCAGGCGGGATCATTGCCGTTGCCGTCGATTTTTATTGCAGACTTGGCAACAGGGGCACGCAGAGTATTGCCGAATTTTGCTTTCATGGCTTCATTGGGCTTGATCCAGTAACTGGTCAGGTAGTGACGGTCTTTTTTCAGACGGTATTCAAGGATCTTATCCCCTTTGGCAAGGCGGTCTGCCTCATCCAGAAGGGCAAGCAGTTTTTCTTTTGCTCCGGGAGCATTGAGAATATTGGCTCTTCTGTGGTCACCGTGGGGGTAGCCCATGCACTGGGGGGTGTTGTTCCACAGTTTCCTGCGGTAGTTGTGATATTTTCTCATGGGAACAGCGGCTTTCCCGTAATAGAGATTTTCCGCTTCTTCCAGAAGTTTCTCTTCATCCAGAGAGGGATCCCATAAAAGTTTTCCTGTTACATACGCCCATTGCCAGATGGAGGGTTTGATGTCCCCTCTGGTATCATTTTTCCGGGGGGGATAGAATTTACTGTCTGCAAAATATCCCTCTTCTTTCCAACCCACCATACCCAGTTTTTTATAAAGCCGCAGGTCATGGGCCTGGACTTTTTCATTGCAGGTATAGTAGGGAGGAGAGGCGGCAAAATATTCATAGGTATAGATCTGCGGAGCAACTTTCAGCCAGCCGAGAAGCAGCTGGTAAAGCCGTACGTTCCGGGGACAGGAGGGATCGTCCAGATTATGACCGTAACAACGTCCGTGGGGGCAGTACTGGATCTTGATACGGTCATCCAGTTTGACGCCGTCGGGCAGTTCCCGGTAGGTGTGATAACTCCATGAACGCAAGTCTGCATCGGGATATCTTTTCAATACTTCATCGGAAATGGCTTTGACGGTTTTCTGGAATCTTGTGGAAACATTCTGGAAACCTGCCGCAACGGTATCCGTTCCGTCAAGGGCTTTACATTCCGCACATTCGCACCAGCCGTCGTTCACATCCACCATCCCGAAAAGGTAACTGCCTATGCCGCCAGTACTGTCCAGTTTTTTTAAGATATACTCTTTTACAAGTCTGCGCACATCTTCATTGGCAAGGCAGTATTGACTTCCCTTTTTCCGTTTTCCGTCGATGAGTGCGAAATATTCCGGATGTTTTTCAAAGTAGACTTTTGCCGGAATGGGGGTTGCAAAGGTCAAATGCCCGCCGCCCAGAGTCTGGTGGGAACGGGGGATGCGGGGAGCATAGAATTTGTACCAGATGGAATTTTTATTGTTATAGGGAATGGGTCTTCCGTAGGGGGTGGGGGTCTGATAACCGTTGCGGTTTGCCCAGATTTTACCGTTAAAGGGGATCACATTGCCGAAAGATCCGCACTGGTCGATACGGCGGAATGCAAAGGCGGGTTCCCGGAACTTTTCATAATCAGGGAAAGTGATCTCTTTTTTCTGCGGCACATATTCGCCGCTGTCTGTCTTATCTGCCGCCACCAGCCAGCGGATGCCGTATTTATCTTCCATAAACTGATAGGTGGCATAAAGATCGGCTACTTCATTTTTTCCAATGATGTAAAGACTATTCCCTTTTGCGGAAATATAATGAGCTTCGCTCTGTTTGGCTTTTTCCAACGCCTTTTTTGCGGAAGGGGGGATATTTTTCAATGTATCAGGCGTTCCGATAAAGATTTTTACGGGAGCATTGCTGCTGCCTTTTACGATCTTCAATTTTTTCCCTGAAACTTTTTCTGTGTAAAGGGCAAGTTCCTCTGCGGCAAGAAGAGTACTTGGATATGGATTTTCCGGAAGAACGATCTCGGCAGCTTTATTGCCCTTTACAAGGTCAAATCCCATAAGGAGATTTGCTCCGGAAAGGAGAAGTGCTGCAAAAGTGACAGTGAAAAGCCGGATTCTCATAAATACTTTTTCCTTCTGTTTTATATGTTACCTTTTATTTGAATTTACACCAGCCGGTTTTTGTATTGAGATCAGCCAGCTCGCCTGCCCAGGCACACTGACCGAGAGTACCTCTGACAGGTTCAACCGCAGCCCATGTGGAACCATAGGGATTAAAAGGATTGTTTGCCTTGAACAATTCTACATGCCAGTCGGCATAAAGGATATTGAAAGAACGCAGACCATGTACCGGACGGGTCTGATTGATATTCGTACTGCTGTAATAGCCCATGGTAATACTTGTATTATTGCTGGATTCCAGAAGAACAAACTGTTTAGAGGGTTCGGTACAGCGTTTCTGATTGATAAAATGGTAGCCGTTACCGATCGTCATGTAGGGATATACATATCCCAGTGCTCCGGAAGTTGTTTCAGGATATTTGGACAGCATGGTGGGACAGCGGAAAACTTTGCTTTTTACATAACTCAGATGTATTCTTCCCTCGGAATCATCACTCAATGCGTGTGCCCAGGTTTGACCTCCCAGAGAATAGGAGGGATAATATTCCTTGTAATCCGAATGGTAGGCATTGAACACATAGCCAGTTTGTTTCAGGTTATTGGTACAGGCTATTCTCTGCGCGGACTGCCTTGCCTTGTTCAATGCGGGAAGAAGCATCCCGGCAAGGATGGCGATGATGGCGATAACCACCAATAATTCAATAAGGGTAAAATTATGACGTCGCATAATATACATTATGTTACCTCCTTTAAGTTCGTTATTATCTTTATATTTTTTGCAGTTTAAATGGTTGAATCTCTTATGATATTATAACGCAAAAAGATGAAAATACAAGAGAAGATTGAAAAAACACAAAGGCAAAAGGCGGAAAAATACTTTTTTTTGTTTTATATTCCATCCGTTTTTCTTTCTTTCGGGGACTTCTGCATTTATCCCTCTTGACAAAAATAAAAATCCATGTTATATTATCTTCCATTGTAACACAGGGGTGCTGTTGTCGCGGTGACAACGGCTGAGATCAAACCCTTTGAACCTGAAACGGGTAATGCCGGCGTAGGAATAAAAAAATGAAAAAAATTTTTGTTACACCTTATATTTCCGTGTGCAGACTGCACCGGCATACCCAGAACGGGAGCAGTTCCTGCTCCGGAAAGGATTTCCGGTATGTCCGCGGAAAATATCATCTCCACAGCAATCATCAACAAATTCAGCAGTAAACTTATTGACGGCTTGAAACTGGATGTCGCCCTTGTCGGCGGCGGGCCTTCTGCCCTTGTTGCCGCCCGTTATCTTGCAGAAGCAGGATTGAAAACCGCCATTTTTGAACGCAAACTTGCTCCCGGCGGCGGGACATGGGGCGGCGGGATGCTTTTCAATGAAGTTGTCGTTCAGGATGAAGCTCTCAATATTCTGGATGACTTCAATATCACCCACAAAAAACTGGAAAATGCGCC
>JAGBXB010000116.1 GCA_017629515.1 Lentisphaeria bacterium
GCTTTGGCGAATTCTTCTTCATCATAGATTTTTTCATTGACTCTGCGGATGATCTCTGTCATATCCACGCTTTCACAGCGCATATCCAGATATTCTTCAAAAAATTCCGGGGAGCAGATGGAACCGGCGATCCCCATGGAGACACTTCCGATGGAAAGATAGGATTTGCCGCGCATTTCCGCTACCGCAACACCGGCACGGACAAAGCGCAGGATCTTTTCTGCCACATCTTCCGGAATGGTTGTTTCATCCGCATTCTGGACATCTTTTCCGTAAATGCCGAAAGCGGGCAGTCCTTTCTGGGAATGGGCGGCAAGAACGGCGGCAAGATAAACTGCCCCGGGGCGTTCCGTTCCATTGAATCCCCAGATGGCTTTGGGGATATGGCGGTCCATATCCATGGTTTCGGAGCCGTAGCACCAGCAGGGGGTGACGGTAAGGGATACGCCTACATTTTCCTTTTTGAATTTTTCTGCACAGGCGGCGGCTTCCGCAACTCCGCCTATGGTCGTATCGGCAATGACGCACTCCACGGGAGTACCATCCGTATAACGCAGAGTGCTGCTGATGAGTTCTGCTGCGGATTTTGCCATGTTCATGGTCTGTACTTCCAGGGATTCCCGGATCCCTTTGCGTCTGCCGTCAATGGCAGGACGGATTCCAACTTTCGGATTCATTTTTACCTCACTTTTTTATATTTGGTTTCCAGAAATTTTTTATATGCAATATAATACCTTGCAGGAATACTTTTGTCAAGAAAGAATAGGGAAAGGAACTTGATTTTTTCTGATTTTTTTATGAAGAAAAGTGACAGGAAAGAAAGTTTTACCGTAAAGTGGAAATAAGAAAACGGGCAAAATCCAGATCGGAGGGCAATAGATTCTGTTGCAGAAGAAGGGAGGTTTTTATCCATTTCACATCCTGTCCCTCCCTGCCTGTTGGACCAAGTGCCTGTTCTTCGCCGGGAAGGAGGAAAGTACGGACAAAGTGGATGCAGTAAAGTTTTCCATTGCCTTCGATTTCAGAATAACCGATCTCATCCAGAGTAAAAACATTTACTCCCAGTTCCTCCCGCAATTCCCTTCCGGATGCTTCTGCAAGAGTTTCCCCTTTTTCAAATTTGCCGCCGGGAAATTCAAAAAAGCCTTCCAGAGCAGTTCCTTTTTTTCTGCCGCTTATAAGAATATTTTCCCCCTGCCGGATGACGCAGGCGCATACATGGATCTTTTCCATACTGTTCCTCCTTTTTTTTCTGTTTAATTTACTATGAAAGAGAAAAAATTGCAAGGATTTTACAATTACATCTTGAAAAAAACAGATATTGGATTATAATTTTAAAAAAAGAAGCAGATTCCCGTAGAAATATTTATTCTCCGCGTCACACAATATACATTGTATGAAGCATAAAATATAGAAAGAAATGAGATAAATAAAGTCCCGAAGGGACTTGAATACCGGTTGCCATGGTAAATCCGGAATAGGGATCTTATCGTCCCTGCGGGACTGGAATGGTTTATCCGGTTCTTTGCGTCGCATAATATACATTATGTGAAGTAAAAAAGAAAGATTTTGAGCTTGAAACAGAAGAATTAAAAAATAAAAAAGTGAAAAAATAAAAAAATCAAACTCAAAGGAGATAACATAATGTATATTATGCGACGTAACAATTTTACTCTCATTGAACTTCTGGTTGTAATAGCCATCATTGCCATTCTTGCAAGTATGCTTCTTCCTGCTCTGGGACGGGCAAGGGAAAGTGCCAGGGATATCACTTGTACCAACAAACGCAAACAGCATTTTATCTATCATGCTTCTTACCAGTCTTCCTACAAAGACTGGGCTCCTTCCGGCGGATATGTTGCAAACCGTGCTTATGCACCCAATCTTGTCCGCCTTCTGGGGCAGCCAACTGCCAGTTACTGGGGGCTTGGGATCGCACCGTGGAAGTTTGCCGATGGGAAAAGATATAATATCCTTTTCTGCGATACTGCGGAAACCTATGCAAAATCTTATTTTACAAGTTTTGCTGTCTGCGGTAATTTAAGCGGGGATGGGAGTAAACGTACTGAACGCGGTCTTGACTGGATCAGGGATAAATACTGGGGATTTTTCAAGCCATCTTCCATCAAATATCCCTCCGCAGTACACTGGATGCATTGTGCTAATACCTATTCCAGCAACTATTTCCATATGTGGCACAGCCGGAGTATGAAGGGGACTACAGTATCTTTTATTGACGGCAGTACCCGGTATCTCCACTTTATCGGAAATCCGAAAATGTGGACGCCCACAGTCGATTATCAGGGACTTAAAGCTACTGATTCCCGTTTTATCCGGAGATTTACCGTTTCCAATGCAAATACGAACGCTTACCCCTGTATCGGGAATTACGATAAGTGGTAAATTGTTCCCGTTAAGGTATTGAGGATCTTTCTTGCTTCTTCCTTTGCAAACCCGTATTTGCGGCAATGGGAGGGGCTCATGCCGAAAAGTTTTTTAAAGGCATTACTGTAAAAGGAAACACATTCATAACCGCTTATTCCTGCGATCTCGGAAATGGGGTATTGAGTTTCGAGCAGCATCCAGCAGGAATTGACCAGCCGGGCGGTGATCACAAAATCCATGGGACTTTTTCCGGTATATTGCCGGAAAATACGGTAAAGAGTTTCTTTGGAAACTTTAAAAAAATCCAGTAAGGATTTGAGATCGGGAAAACTCTGGGGGGAGGTCATGACCAGGGAAAGTTTTTCTTTCCTTGTCCCGGAAAGAGAATTATTTTCTGCGGTGGAGTTGGAGGCGGTCAGAAAAGTGAGGATCTCAAAAAGATTGATGGAAATTTCTTCCGGCGAACACTCTTTTTTCTCTTTCAATCTCCGGATCAAAGAACGGATGGAGGAGGAGAGTTTTTCCATATTTACATTGCGGACGATATCCAACTGCTGTAAATGGAATATCGGCTCAAAATTGCTGTTGGGAAAGATGGCAAGAGCATAACGGCGGATGCTGTTTTTCCCGGTATTGCGGAAAGTGTAATACTTTTTTTCCCTGCCGGGGTGTTCTATATAAACAGAATCCTTTTCTATTTTTCTTACTTTCCTCCTGCTGGAAAAATACAATTCTCCTCCCTCGCTGAATTCCAGATGGAAACACTGGGTATTCCCATGAGGAAAAGAGTATTCGCTTCCGCTTTCAAGAGTTCCTTCACAGACATAAAAGAAATGCAGAAGTGATGGGTTGGAAGGCAGTTTTTCCAGATTGATGTAAGCGTGTTCCACATAGCCTTCCTTCTGGATGATCTTATGACCTGTTCTGATATTTTTCATATATTTCCCCTTCTGTTTAGATCCGTAATATATTATAACTATTTATGAAAATATTACAAGTATGTTATTCTTGATTTTTCTGTAAAAATGTATATAATATACATAAAAACAGTAAAACATAAAAAAACAGGAGAAAAATTTTTATGAAAAAGAGATTTACCCTTATCGAATTGCTGGTGGTTATTGCCATCATTGCCATTCTTGCCGGGATGCTTCTTCCCGCGCTGGGAAAAGCAAGAAATATGGCAAGATTGACCAACTGCATAAGCAAACTCAAACAGTACAATCTTTACCACGCCATCTATGCCGATACCTACAAGGAGTGGATGCCGGGGCAGTTTGGAATGGGCGGCGGCCCTTACAGATGGATCCCCATTGACCTTTACAAAGATGTGGGAATTGCCAGTGCAAGTCTTAAAGAAAATACTTTCAAATGCGACAGTGCCATGGCATACAGAGAGAAAACCGGTATGGCGAAGAATCCTCCCACCAATCAGACTTATGCCATGTACAATAAAACACCCCATGATAAAGCCTATAAGAAAAAAGTGGATTGGATCTGCCGAAAAGTGGATAACGGGAAAGACGGGGGGCTTGTCAACTTCTTCAAACCCTCCAGTGTACCGCATCCTTCCGCTTTGTGTGTACAGAGATGTAATGTCCAATATGACTATGGAGCATATTATTTTATCCACGATAAAAATTTCCCCATATCCTTTGTGGATGGACAGGTGATCTCCGTACCCTATTCCGGGTTGAGTCCTCATATCCGTGCCTACGGAATGACAGATCATATAAGATGGTGGCCCAATAACGGTCATCCGGATAAAAAGGAAGACCCCCATTGGTGGTAATTAAATAAGAAATGAGGAAAAAATGAAAAAATTAAATATTCTTTTCTTTGCTTTACTTTTTGCGTGTTCTCTCCATGCCTTTGATATTGTAAAGGATGGAAAAACTGTTTCCATCAATATTCCTGAAAAGGCTTCTGAAGCGGAAAAATTTGCCAAAAAGGAGTTGGAAACATATCTTGCAAAAATCACCGGAACGGAAGTAAATGGACTTCTTTCCGGAAAGATCCTTATGGGGACGCCGGAAAGCAGAAAAGATCTTCCCTCTATCGTTGCGGAAAAACTGAAAAAAAGTGAAAATGATTCCTTTTATCTCTACACAAAGGGCGATACTCTTTATATTGCCGGAAAAGACCCCAA
Organism: Lentisphaeria bacterium; assembly: GCA_017629515.1. Classification (GTDB taxonomy): domain Bacteria; phylum Verrucomicrobiota; class Lentisphaeria; order Victivallales; family UBA1829; genus RGIG5327. Next base: position 4,535 of record JAGBXB010000116.1, read on the forward strand.
ATGTGTCTATTACGGCGTAAATGAACTTCTGGAAAAACTTGGCGTACACTTTTTCTATGCCGGAGAACTGGGAGAGGAAGTTCCGCAGAAAAAGAATCTTTCCATATCTTCTCTCAATGACTTTCAGGAAGCCCATTACAAATATCGCACTTTCAATGTATGCGGTACAAGCCGGAATTTCATTGATACTTTTATCTGGATGGCACGCAATAAAATGCAGGTAAGCGGCGGCAGGGACTGGCAGCTGCCCCAATACCGTACAAACGCAGATAAACAGCGTTTCCGGGATTCTCTGGGGATAAAAGGATCTGTGGGCGGTCATGAATGGGCAGTAAAAGCCATTCCCGTGAGTATGTTCAAAGATCACCCTGAATACTTTATTCTCCGGAAAGGCAAAAGAGTCTGTCAGGGAAGAGTGGAACGCTGTTACTCCAATAAGGAAGTACAAAAACTTGCCATTGAATATTACAGAAATGCTTTGAGAAAAAATCCTGATACAAAAATCTCCATCATTGCCCATGATGCATCCGACGCTTTCTGCGAATGTGAAAACTGTAAGAAACTTGGTACTTATAATGGCAAATTTTCCATTTCCAATCTTTTCCACGGATTCAAAAAAGGGGTGATGGATGAAGTGATGAAAGAATTTCCTGATGCGGAAGTTGAAGTTTTTGCCTACTGGAATTACAGACCCGTTCCGGAAAATCCTGCCATAAAGTATAATTACAAAAATGCCTATATCCTCTATGCCTCCCATCAGAGATGCAATGCTCACGCTTTTACGGAAAAAAATATCTGCAACAAATCTTTCGTGGATGAGATGAATGCATGGAAAGGCCGTGCGGGAGCTTTCGGGATCTATGATTACAGATATGATGCCCCCAATCATTATGTGCCTTATGAGTGGGTCATAGCGGAAGATTTCACCATTTTCAAAAAAATGAATGTGATCCAGTGGCGGGATGAAACCCTTACTTTTGAAGGGCATGATGTCAAAAATCCTTACAGAAGAGACAAGGCAAAATCCAACTGGCAGGGACACTATATGTCTGCAAAAATGCTGTGGAACAGTTCCCTTGATCCTGTAAAACTCATGGACAGAACTTATGATATTTATTATGGTAAGGCTTCTTCTGTGATGAAACAGTATCACGCATACCGTAAACAGCTTTGGGATGCCGCCCCCGGTCACAGTGCCATCGGCGGTATGGAGAGAAGTGCCTACTGCCTTCTTACTCCCGGCGCAGAGGAAAAACTGCTCAAATATATTGAAGAAGCACTGAAAAAGGCCGAATCGGAAAAAATAAAGAAACGCATTTTACAGGATAAGGATTTCCTTGTCAAATACTGGAAAAGCGGAGCTGACAAACTCAAAAAGCGTCTTTCCGGAGCCAAAGAGATCCTCCCTGAATACAATGACGGAAAAATCGTTATTGATGGCAGGCACGATGAAAAAGTCTATCTGAAAGCCCGTACTGTGACCGATCTTGTCACCCGGGAACAGAAAGAAGCCACAGAAAAAACCTTTATGCGGGTTGCCTATGATAAGGATTTCCTGTATATTGCCGTCAATGCGGAAAATAAA